>DAOUYM010000024.1 GCA_030666115.1 Candidatus Aenigmatarchaeota archaeon | reverse complement strand
AGCATCATGTTCTCCCCGTCTATTATGAACATCCTTCCCATCGGGGCGTCAATTCCCTTGAACTTGGCTATTTCAGAGAATGCCTTGGTAACTGTTCCGTCGGTTGCTGGTGCAAGTATCCTCACTTTTATCCCGGTCTTGGACATCTTCTTCAGCACCCTGAAGTGCTTAGAATAAAGATTATTAAGTCCCTGTTCTGTGGTTATGATATTTATGTAGTTCTTGGCGTTCTTGAATGCAGATCTTAGCTGCCTATCGATCACATACCTCCCCTTAAGTGTTCCTGTGAGCTCGTTTGGCTGAATTATGTCCAGTCCATTCTTGTATAAATCCTCCAGCTCAGTTATCATGTCGGATTCAGAAAGTCTGTTTATCCTGTCAATCGTTTCATCATGACTTTTCTTAAGTGTCTGCTTGGTCCTTTCCAGTGCCTCTTTCGGAGCCAGAGCCACGTACCTGATCGGCTTGGATGGCTGGACCATAACAAATCCCTTGTCAGCCAGGCTCTCAAGTATGTCGTATGATCTTGATCTTGGCACTTTTGCGATCTCAGAAACCTCTGCAGCAGTAGCAACGCCCTTTGCTAGCAGAGCTACAAAAATCCTCCTCTCATAGAGGTTCAGTCCAATGGATTTCAATGCATCCAATACCTGCGTTGACGCTATCATACTGACCAATGCTTAATTTTAGCAAAGTTTATTTAAAAGCTTTATTGCACAGTGATTAAAACCTTGCTTTTTATCCTGTACATATTCATGTATAACTAGAATAGTATTGACCGAAAGTTATTTAAGTATTTGTCACTATTTGGTGAAAATTATTCATTTTTATCCCCTTATCTGCTAAAATCGCTAATTGGACTCTTTCTACCTTATTTTATCTTCCCCTTTGCTTTTCATTCAGTTTCTTTATCCTTTCAAGCGTGTCAGAATCACTTGCCTTCCTGTCAAACCTTATCCTCACCACTCTAGGGAACCTTAATGCGTATCCAGAGGAGTAGTTCGGGCTTTTCTGTACCTCTTCGTACGCAACCTCTACCACCAGCTTCGGTTTTATCCTGATATCCCGTCCCTTCTCCGACTCTATGTATGGTTTGAGCAGCTTGGTTAACTGGGTAAAGGTGACGTCTTCACTGCCCTTTTCACCTTCCTGTTTCTTCTCTTTTATGCCGGTCCCTATCATTCCGCACTCCAGGAACTCATCCCCATTTCTACATCCAAGTACCAGGGACCCGAGCCATCCTGTTCTTTTACCTGTCCCCCATTGCGCACCTATTATCACAAGATCCAGGTTCTCCATGGTCGGCTTGATCTTGAGCCAGTATCCAACCCTTCTGCCTGGCTGATAAGTGGCTTCCATGTTCTTGATTATCAGGCCTTCCTGTCCTGCTGCCAGTGCCTCCTTATAGAACTCTTCAGCCTTCTTCATGTCCTTGGTTACAATCTGCTTGGCCAGCTGGAACTTGCCAGGCTTGGGCTTGATTATACTCTCCAGTTCCTTCCTCCTCTCCCCCATTGGGGTGTTGAACAGGGATTTCCCGTTGAGGTAAACTATATCGAAAAGATTGACCTGTATTGGTATCTCCTTAACAACCTTATCGATTTCGTACTTCCTCCTTATCCTCTGGGACAGGAACTGGAATGGCATTGGCTTTCCTGTCTTGCTATCAAATCCGAGCATCTCACCCTCTATCACACAGTCCCTTGCCCTGACACATTCCCTGACATAACCGATGAGTTCAGGGAACTGTTTGGTGACGTTCTCAAGCCTCCTGGTGTAGAGCCACACCTCATCACCCTTCTTATGAATAATTATCCTTGCACCATCATACTTGTACTCAAGTGCCGATTTCTCGAAAGTCTTCATCGCTTCCTCCAGTGATGGTGACTTCTCAGCCAGTAACACGTGGTAGGGTTTCCCGATTTCTATTCCAACTTTCCTTAACGCTTCCATCCCGCCCTCCTTGGCCAGCTTTGCTATCTCACCGTAATCAGGCTTAAGGAACCATGCCCACTCAACCGCCTTTACAGCCTCCTTCATTTGTTCCTTGTCCCCCTCGAAGAAAGCCTTCGCTATAGAGTCCCTCATAACACCCTCAGCTACCCCTATCCTGAGGTCACCCAGGGTTGTCCTCACTATGTACTTGGCCTCCTTTGGATTGGCAGAAAGAATAAGCTCAGAGACTATCTGCAACTTCATGTCCTGCGACCTTTTTCCTTTTATACCAGCGAGCTCCTTCAGGTTCTCAGATACCTTCTCTACTGTCAGGGGTTTCGAAAACAATGTTTTCTGCTTCTTCTTTCCAACCATGTTTTCTATAACCCGACCGAAATCTCCGTACTCCTTAAATCCTAAGAGCACGTCCTTCCCAGAGTATCCGGTTGACTTGGATATGATCTTGACCATGAGCATGTCAGCTATTCCTATTTCCTTCTCGCTCCATGATGGAAACACCTTGCCCTGAAGAAGCAGCGTCACTCTGGACAGGTTCTCGGTCGGTGTTTCCCTGAGCAGGTCTGCTATTTTCTCGATCTTCTTGAGCCTGGCGGGTGTCCTTTCCAGGTACTCATAAACCCCTACCAGTTTCTCGTAATCCATGGTTAATAATTAGGATTAGAATTTATACCTGTTAATATACGTGTTAATATACCTGTTAATTTATACCTGTTTTTTCAAAATAATTAACATGCCTGAAAAAACCCACAGGAAACAGCCAAAGAAATCAAAACCAAGGAAATCAGAAAACCTCCAGGAACAGCAAACACTTTTCATGAAGGAGCAGGTCGTGTTGTCCAAGGAGAGAACCATACTATCTTTCATCCGTACTGCCCTCGCAGCCATAGGTGCTGGTATTGTTCTGATAAGCGTGTTCCCTGGCAATCTCACTGTATGGGTGCTGGGATGGGCACTGGTTCTTATCGGTCTTGTTGAGCTCTTCGAGTCATACAGAAGGATGAAACACTACAGGAAGGAAATGATCAGGATCAAGAAACGCCTTGGAAAGGAGTGGGTCTAATCGCCTAGCCCTTGGATTCTTTCTGTTGCTTATGCTTCTTTTTTCTCTCCTCGCTGGTTGGTATTGTGAAGTCGAAAGCCCCACCGTAAACCATCGGCACTTCCCAGGGATGTGCATCACTTACATACCCCATTACCTCTTCAGAGTCTTCTGGTTCGCATGATCCTATCCATATCACGCTGGGCTCCACTTCCTTGCCTATTGGTTCTGCTCCCGGAAGCGCCTTGGCGAATTCCGTTCCCTTTCCCACGAACCAGACATCGTAGTACTCCAGCACCTTCCCTATCTTCGGGTTATCCTCCATCTTCTTTATGAACCACTCCAGATATTTCTCAGGAATTTGTGCAAAAATGAAAAATCTTTTTTTTATCCCTGGCATAAAATCACCCAGAAAATTTTGGATGGACTACTCCCTACAGCAGTCCTCGCAGATCCATTTCTTGTTGTCGGAAACAAGCTCTTCTGAATATTCCCCACAGTCATCACACACCCCGAATTGCGTCTTAATGTAGGCCATCTCTGTGACAGGCACGAATCCTGCTTTCCATACGCATCCACCACTTTCTGATATCTCCCAGTCCTTAGCCAGGGGCAGGAACTTGGCCAGCTTGTCTGCCAGGATGGCGTTATTGTCTCTGAGCCATTGGAAGACCTCAGCTATGTAGCAAAAAGGACAGATCGTGGCCACTGTTTTTCTCTTACACTTTATACATGGCACGAAGATGGGCTTATAACTCCTGGGACTGAAGCTGTCTACAAGAAATCTGTGAAAGCCTGAAAACCCTTTCGATAGGTTTTCTGGTAGCCACTCTCCTATATCCTTGCCCAAACAGTCAGTGCATATGAAGCTCCATACAGGATCTTTACATATCTGGCATACTGGCACATCCATATTATCAACCTCTCACTAACCTCTAATATTTTATGAGTCTGTCTGCTGGGTGGGATCTATTTTAAATTTTTGAATCAGTATTTAAATGGATTTCTGTGATGCAAAGTGTATATCCAAATTGATCGGTATTTGACGTAAAATAACGCCTCATGATACCGATTTTCAAATACTTTTAACCCGTCGAACTGGGTTAAATTCTACTGATTCTGCCCATCTTCGAAATCTATATAAATCATTGAACTCGGCACGTATATACCTTGGGTTTAAAAAAAATAAACCAAAAAGTTTAATAAACCCCTGGGTTTAACTAGTAAACCTGTGGGTTTAATTAAACCAGAAAGTTTAAAAAGCCAGGATCCAAAAATTTAACATGTCTCAGGAAAAACCCAAGGAGAAGAAGAAACCCCTGAAGAACATGATAATTTATACCCTGGTTTCTGAATGGCCGCTTACTGTGAGGAAGATATACAGCAAGTTAAAAACCAGCGACGGAATCAATGTGACATACCAGGCCGTGTTCAAGACAGTGAAGGAACTCGTTGACAGGGACGTTCTTGTGGAGAAGGACAAAAGGTACATGCTGAACATAGGCTGGATTAACATGGTCAGGGACATGGCTGACATGATGAAGAAGCGATACCTCAGTGCGTCAGGAAATGGTGAGATACCAAAGGATGTCTACTTCCCTGATCCAAGGGTTACCGTGTTCCTCAGGGAAGTCGGGAAGGATATAGCGAACTACTTCAAAGGCAGTCCTGGATGCGTTTTCGCGATATGTGGTGGTGGAATAAACTTCGGCCTGGGCCTGAAGTACTACCTCTCGAACAGAGGAGTTGACCTGAAATACAGGGAACTGGACAGGCACAAGATACACATGAAGAGGATAAATATAAGGAAAGAGGATGTCCAGAAGAGGAAGGTCCTGGTAGTCGACTCCGCGATAAACACAGGAGATACCATGAGAAACGTCATGAAGAAGATGGATTCCCTGAAAAAGGAATTCAAGATGAAGGATGTCAAGTACGCTGCTGGTTGTGACCTGGTTGGGATATCTGACTGGTGTGCCACAAGGAAACCTTACATGCCCATAAGCGACAAGGGTGTATTGAGTATATTTTGGTAATTTCTGGTAATTATGAAGCAAATCTTTCCAGGTGTATGGAAAAAAGGGAATCACATATTTGTACAGAGTCCTGTGAAGGGTGATAAATCATTCACCAAGACAGTGATAAAATCAGGTAGCCGGGAGTTCAGGGAATGGAACCCCTACCGATCAAAGCCCGCGGCTGCCATAGTCAATGGCCTGAAAACCTTTCCGCTGAGGAAGGGGATGAAGATACTATACCTGGGGATATCTTTCGGTACGACCTCATCCTTCTTCTCAGATATCATAGGAAAGGAAGGCGTGATATACGGGGTGGAGATTTCAGAGAGATGTATGAGGGATCTTAACCAGGTGATTGGAAAGAGAAAGAATATAGTCCCGATCCTGGCAGATGCCAGAAAACCCCAGGATTATGCCTGGATAGAGCCCGTTGATCTCGTGTTCCAGGACGTCGCAACCAATGACCAGAGCGAGATCATTGTCAGGAACGCAAAACAGTTCCTGAAGAAGGACGGACACGCAATGATCGCAATAAAGGCAAGATCCATAGACGTAACCAAAAACCCAGCCATCATATACAAACAGGAACTGGAAAAGCTTAAGGCCAGTTTTCGAATCATGGAAAGGGTCAGGCTAGATCCGTATGAAAAGGACCACCTTTTTGCTGTCATGAAGCTTTTAGCAAAGAGATGAATCTCTTCTTGAATCTGTTCCAGTCGGTTGTCATTACGCCAGCTGCCTTCTCATGACCACCACCAGAACCAATCCCCTTAACGCACTTCTTAACCATCTCCCCCAGGTTAACTCTCCCACTCTGATCCCTGAGGCATAACTTCCACACGTCACCGCTCACCTTCTTTACTATTATGATTTTATTGGGATACTTCTCACTGAAATGGGTCGCGATTAACGAGGTTAGACTGAACCTGCTCTTGATCCTGTATATCAGCAATCCCACTTCGGGACACTCTTCCTTTTCAGCATCCTTAATAACGAAATCGAATTCCCTCTCCATCTCACCCTTCCACTTCTGGAGGTTCTTGTTCTTCATGAACTCGTCATAGTCAAGCGACTTCATGAGCATTTTAAGGGCCTCACCAGCCCCCTTAAGACCCTTCATTGTTACAGCATATGAGATAATATCTGAAGCTTCACTTAGTTTTGATTTCAGCGGTTCCTTGTCCAGTAGATATGGGTACTCCTTCTTGCACTCCTTGAAAATATCCATGCAGTCCTTCAGGGTGTAATCGCCTATCACGCCCATTGCAGCAACCCAGCACCACTTCTTTATGTCGAGTCCCATTTTCTCGAGTATCCGGTACACCATGTAGGCAGCGGGTATGTATGCGTCCTTCTTCCTGAACCTTGGGTTCATGTGCAGCACGTCCCTGGAGTCCATGTTCTTTTCGTATATGTGATGATCAAGGATCATTATCCTGCAACCAGTCCTCTTCAGCAGTCTGTTTATTTTTCTTGATTCCTGGTCAACAGGAAGGTCCATGAATATGACGAGCTTGGGTTCCTTCCTGATGAGCTCATCGATAAAATCGTCACGTATCATCGGCCCTTTCCTGGGAATGGTCTCAAAATCAGGGAAGTACTTCAGCAGAAGCATTGCTGATGCTATCCCATCCGGATCGTTGTGGTAGAGAAGCAGCTTCTTTCCCCCGGTGTCCAGGAATTTCCTGAACTTCTTCAGTTCTGGTTCTGTTATCTTGAATACCATATTCCCTTTTAAATTCCGGATTTAAATGTTTTTAGATCGAATGAATGAGAAAAACGGGAGGATGGCGGTTAAGATCGCCAGGAAAACGATTGATTTGTGGGTCAGGTCCAGGGAGAAATTCGATCCCAAGACCAATGATTATCCAAAGGGCTTTGATGATCCGGCCGGAGTGTTCGTGACGCTTCACACCCATCCCTCCAAGGAGCTGAGGGGATGTATCGGGTTCCCAGAGCCCAGGTTCCCTTTGATCAAAGCCCTGATCGAGGCAGCTGTTGCCTCGACCCAGGATCCCAGATTCCCGCCCCTAGAAGAGGACGAACTCGGTAAGGTCGTGGTTGAGGTTTCTGTCCTGACCAAGCCCGATCCGATCAGGGTGAAGGACCCGAAGGATTACCCCAAGAAGGTAAGGATAGGCAAGGACGGGCTGATCGTGAGAAGAGGGATTTATTCCGGCCTTCTTTTGCCACAGGTTGCACCTGAACATAATCTGGACGAGAAGAGCTTCCTTTCGCACACATGCCTTAAAGCCGGGCTGCCTCCGGACTCCTGGATGGAGAAAGGTATTGACATCTTCCGGTTCCAGTCCCTGATTTTTTCTGAGAAGAACCCCGGTAAGTAACCCCGCAAGCTTAAGGTGTTGGTGTTATAGGTGCCTTACCACTGAAAAGGTCGCCGAAGAAGTTGAACAGTCCCTCCATTATCCAATTGGACCGTTCGCCGAAAACCCCGAACAGAGCCAGGATTATCACCATAGCTGCAAGCAGAACAACGATTATTATAACCATCTTTATAGGCAGCTCCATAACTATTATTTGTCTACCTGGCTTTTATTCTTGACACGCCTGATGCGAGAATCAGAAAAGCTTGAACCCTGACGGTTTTATCCCATCGTTCACCAGCATGAACTTGACATTACCACCCTCTGGCAGGGACCTGTGCTTTATCATGGTAGCCTTCCTTTCTGATGTCTTTCCTGTTCTCTCGAAGAAAACGATAGCCTTTGACCAGTACTTGACCGAGTCCCCGCCGATTATTTCGTTGTCGCCGGTTTCCCAGCTCCTGAAGGTGTGAGTCGTCACCAGCACAGGGATGTTCCTTTCCCTGGAGATGTTCGATAGGATGGACAGCTGCTTGGACAGTTCCCTGTTCGCATTAAGTATCCGTTTCCTGTCCGTTTTGTTTTCCATCTTGGTTTCAGCGTATTCAAGTCTGTACAGGGCCGCGATCGAATCGATTATGATAAGATCAGCCTCCTTGCCCTCCAGCGCCCTTATGGCCTTGCTCTGTTCTTCGAAATTCCTGGGTTCAATGATCTCGATCTTTTCCAATATACTCTCAAATCCCGGGCTAAGCTGCTTGAGCCTCTCGATCGAGAATCCTCCCTCTGTGTCCATGTATATCACTCGCCCGTTCCTTCTCGCGGATTCGAGTGCAGCCAGCAGGCAGAGGTTGGTTTTTCCTGTACCTGGTGCTCCGTAAAAACTAGTCAGTGCCTTTGCTTCCAGTCCCCTCATCAGAGCCTTCATAGGTTCAGGAAGGTCGATCATTTTATCCATGATTATAGTTGGGTTTTGAATTTAAATTCAGCGACCCAAGATTAATCTATGAACCCGGATAAGAGGCTTGACCTGATAAAAGAGGTTGGAGAAGAGATTGTTACTGAAGAGGATCTAAAGAAACTTCTGAGGGAAAAGAAGCACCCGATCGCCTACGACGGATTCGAGCCCTCTGGCAAAATCCATATAGCACAGGGCCTGATGAGGGCGATAAATGTTAACAGGATGACCAATGCAGGCTGCCATTTCAAGATGCTTGTTGCTGACTGGCATGGCTGGGCTAACAACAAGATGGGCGGTGACCTGGAGAAAATCAAGACAGTCGGCAAGTACCTGATAGAGGTCTGGAAGGTTGCTGGAATGGACCTGGACAACGTCGAGTTCGTGTGGGTCTCTGACTACGTGAAAGATGATGAGTACTGGAAGAAGGTGATGCAGGTTGCGAGGAATACCACTGTCAAGAGAATCCTGCGTTGTGGCCAGATAATGGGAAGAAAGGAAGGGGAGGTGCAGCAGTCCTCTCAGATAATGTATCCATGCATGCAGACAGCTGACATCTTCTACCTTGATGCGGATATCTGCCAGCTCGGAATGGATCAGAGGAAGGTCAACGTTCTCGCGAGAGAAGTCGGGCCGAAACTCGGTTACTGGAAACCAGTCATAGTCTCACATCACATGCTCATGGGTCTTACTCCCCCAAAATTCCACCTGCTTCCAACACAGTCAGGTGAGGACAGAACAATAGAACTGAAGATGTCCAAATCAATCCCAGACTCCTCGATATTCATGACAGATCCGGAACAGGAAGTTAAGAGGAAGATAGCAAAAGCCTATTGCCCCCCGAAGGTGACGAGGGAGAACCCGATACTCGAGTACATGAAGTACATAATCTTTGAGAAGTACGAGAAGATCATGATAGAGAGGGACAAGAAGTTCGGTGGTGACCTGGAAATCAGGAGTTACATGGAACTTGAAAAACTCTTTGCAGAGGGCAGGATCCATCCAATGGATCTCAAAGACGCGACGGTCAGATACATCAACGAGCTGCTCGGGCCGGTCAGGAAACATTTCGATAAGAACAAGAAAGCCAAGGAACTCATGGAGTTCGTGAAGAAGCAGCAGGTGACAAGGTAATTTCTCTGCCGTCCTGCCAGGATCACTCATCAATCCAGGGCACATAGACAGGAACTTCTTCTACCCTGCATTCAACCCGTTTCCTTTTACTACTCTTTTTCCCCTTAATCTCACCTTTCGGGTAGACCCAGTAGGCTGACATGGTAATGTCATACCCGACCTTCTTCTGGGTTCTTATCCTGCATCTTATCTTCTTGACGTAGCTGCATGTGTACCACCTGTATCTGACTGGCCCCCTGTACTCCTTCTTCTTTATTGAAAGCAGAAGCTCAAGCCATCCCTTTTCAATATGTTTCTGGCCCATCTTGCTCATTTCCTTTATCTCTTCGCTTATGAATTCTGTATCACCCTCGGAAAGCACATTACTCTCATAAGGGTATGGATGGGAGTGGTAACCACCAATTATCTCTGACTTCAGGGATCTCATGGCCCTCAGAAAACGATTGAATGCGGCTATGTTTCCATGCGAAACCTCGGACCTCTTCCTGCTCTCTGTCTGTATGGGGTATGCATTCCTGACAGAAATAACCTTCTTCTTGACCCCGTCAATATTCCTCGTGGCGTTCCTTCCCAGCAGAATTCCGTTGGTCTCCCTGCTGTAGACTTCTATTGCCGAGGCTATGATGGTCTTGAAGGTGCGTTCCTCTATGAAGACTGGTCTTGAATCATGTTTGGAATCCTGCCTAGAACCCATATTAGATATATCGCTTAGGATAAATAAAAACACCGAGGGGCGACGGGTCCCATGGACCAGC
>DAOUYM010000043.1 GCA_030666115.1 Candidatus Aenigmatarchaeota archaeon | reverse complement strand
TCACTTTCTTCTTTTCCGGGATCTCTGAGTCTATGATAATCGGTCCTTCCCTTTGGACTACGTATGGATTCTCTGATGGTTCTGTCTTGTTTGATTCTGCATTGTCTGGTTTTGTGTGTGGTTCCTCTGTTCTGTCTGCTTCTGGTTCCTTTCTTGGTTCCTCTTTTATTTCTGGTTCTTCTTTTCTTTCTGGTTCTGGTTCTTCTTTCCTTGGCTCGGATGCCGTCATACCCGCGTCTCTTCTGAGTTCCTCTGACCTGTCTGTCTTCTCCCAGGTGAAGTCCGGGTCATTCCTTCCGAAATGGCCGTAGGCTGCGGTCTTCTTGAAGATCGGCCTCTTGAGGTTCAGGTACTCTATTATGGCCTTGGGCCGGAGATCGAAGTGCTTCTCTACCAGCTCTTCTATCTTCTCCTCTGGTATCTTGCTGGTTCCGTAGGTGTTGACCAGGACGCTTACTGGCTTTGCGACACCTATGCAGTAGGCCATCTGTATCTCGCACCTGTCAGCCAGTCCTGCAGCCACTATGTTCTTGGCTATATGCCGGCACATGTAGGAGGCTGATCTGTCCACCTTGGAGGGGTCCTTCCCTGAGAAGCATCCCCCGCCATGTGATCCATGGCCGCCATACGTGTCAACGATGATCTTCCTTCCTGTCAGGCCCGTATCTGCTGGCGGACCGCCTTTCTCGAACCTTCCTGTTGCATTGATGTAATACTTCGTGTTGTCATCGATCCAGTCCCTGCACACCGGAAGGATGACCTTCTCCTTTATCTCGCTCCTCATCTGCTCCATATCCGCGTCAGGTGCGTGGTGGGCAGCTATCACAACATTATCTATTCTCTTTGGCGTGCCGTTCTCGTACTCCACTGTAACCTGTGATTTGCCGTCCGGCCTCAGCCAGGGCAGTTCCCTGTTCCTCCTTGCCTCTGACAGGCGCATGGTTAACTTATGGGCGAGTGTTATGGGTAGCGGCATGTACTCGGGTGTCTCGTTTGTCGCGTATCCGAACATGAGTCCCTGGTCACCTGCTCCCTGTTCCTTGTCGTCTCCCTCTCCCTCTGTAACGCCCTGTGATATGTCAGGGCTCTGCTCGTGCAGGGATACCAGCACAGAGCAGTCGTCGTAGTTGAAGCCGTACTCCGGCCTGTCGTATCCTATCTCCTTGAGGGTCTGCCTTGCAATGCCCTGCACATCTATATAACCCCTGGTCGTGACCTCACCTGCAACTATTATCATTCCTGTTGTAGTCAGTGTCTCGACAGCGACCCTGCTGTCAGGGTCCTGCTTTATGAGTTCATCAAGAACAGCGTCAGAAATCTGATCGCATATCTTGTCTGGATGTCCCCCGGTCACTGATTCCGAAGTGAACAGATATTTATTCGCCATATTAAAACCTCCTCAAAAACTCCAATCCCGATTCATCAGTAATTAGAATGTAATAACAGTTTGCGCCGTAACCTTTTATTTGTATGCATTCCGGAAAGAATTAAAAATTCATGTGGGGAATATTCCATCCTTTAAAAACCATTTAAGCAGGCAGAATATATTAGATGTTAGATGTTATGAGAAAAGTAAACTATGTCCTGGATATGCTGATGCTGGTGCTGTTTATAATACTTTCAGTCACGAGTGTGGTGAAGTACTGGTTTCTGGGAGACCCGCTGACAGGGAACTTTCATGTATATTCCTATCTCGGCATAACCAAGTACACGTGGTCGATGTTGCATGACGTATCCGGTATGCTGCTGCTGATAACAATAACGATACACATAATCCTGCACCTCAAATGGATGTACCTGACCACAAAATCGTTCTTCAGGAAGGGAAAGAAGCACGGGAAATAGTCAGACTGTTCCAACTGGCCCACGGTCCTCATCTTACTGTCCGGCATCGGTTTTCTTCTGCTTCAGCCTATTCTGGACTGCCTCGCCCCTCAGTTCCCTGAGGGCGTCATTCGCGATCCATCTCGCTGCCTTGTGATATAATTTATGTTTTTCTACAATAACTTCTCCATTTCGAACATGAATTCCTTTGCCCTTTCCAGGGACGTTTTAGCTTTGGAATGTTTTTCTACTTCCTTTGTCTGGTATTGTATAAGACCCCTCTTTTTCCTCTCAAAATCAAAGGATTCCAGAAGACTGTCCGCCCTTATCCCAGCCAACGCTTCCTCCCGGATTTCCTCATAACTCTCAAGAAGGCTACCGGCCAGTTTCTTTCTTACAAAAACAATTAGGGCATCAGCAGTCACCTTATGGGAAATCTTTTCGCCGACCTTATAGCCCATTTTGTATAAAACAGCATTCGCTATATAGTACATGGAATAGTAGGAAATAACAATGACCCATAAATCAGATTTACCTTCATTTTCGATGAAATTGGCCAGTTCTAGGCTTTCTTTCGCATTTTTCTTGAACACATGGAATATTATTTCCTCGAATTCCCGTTTTTTCAACAGTCATTCTTCTATATATTCTCTGACGTTTCTTTCGGCCTCTTTTATTCTTTTCTCACCTAGCATTCTCAATCAACCTGTAAAAATCCTCTATACCCAACAATATTATGTTCTTTTTAATAGCCTCTGAAACAACGGTTAGCTCTTTTGATTTAAGCATGGACATGAAATCTTCGTAGTTCATGTGAGTCAAGTGTATGTTCAGAGGGATAAGATCAAGCTCATTTTGTATCTTTTTGGGATCATCCGATATCAAGAGAAGATCGATATCAGAATGCCTGTTTTTCTTTCCTTTCACATGAGAACCGAATAATATGAGTATGAACTGTTTGTTGATCTTGCTTATTCGGTTGTATAATACCCTAAAGTTCTTGTTTTTCAGCAGGATATCCCTTCTCAAATGTTCAACCCTGTATACCGATTCATTGAACTTCCCGTTAAAAGAGCATAGTGATATATTTCCCTGTTTTTTGACTGTAATGATCCTTTCCTTTTCGAGTTTTTTTATGTTGTAGTATGCCGATTTGTAATTGATTTTTCTTATCTGGGAAATTTGCCTGATGCTATATTCTGTTCCCTGATTCTCTATCAATAGCCTGAGGATAGCTGACTTCTCATTAACCATATTATACCATAGTATTATGGTTTTAAACCATATTTAAAGTTTTCTGTAGTCTTTCGCGGACAGCCTCGCTCCTCAGTTCCCTGAGAGCGTCGTTTGCGATCCATCTCGCTGCCCTGGAATCGATCATCTGGATCTCTTCCCCGGCCCTGATTGCCTTCCTGTTGAGAGAGATGTTACGCTTCCCTATCTGCCGGAGGGCCCAGTTGACCGCCTTCCTCACGAAGTTCCTCTCGTCTGTTGAGTGTTTCTTCATTATCATGAAATATCTCTCGAACTCCCTGTCCTTCGCCCCTTTGTCGTGGACGGACCTGGTGGCCATAAGGACGAATCCTGACCGCTTGACAAACTCCTCTTTCCTTTCTGTCCATTCGTCTATCTTCTTCTCCACGAACCGGGTCCTGTCAAAGAGCTGGCCGCAGCACTGGTCAACAATGTCCCAGGAATCAAAGTCCTTCACCCAGTCCTCCATCTGCTTCTCTGTCACCTGCTCCGGGTCATCAACAAAACACGCCAGGAGCCTTGCCTCATGTATTCCGGACTTCCATAACTTTCCGGCAAGACTGTGGTCCTTTCCGATATCCTTTGCCATCTTCCTTATCATGGGCATGGGTATCCCCAGCATCTCCTTCCCACGGATACCGAATCTCTGCATTCCCTGGATGTTCCCTGGATTCTTCATGGACCTGAGATTCTTTATGATGTCTTCATATTGTGTATCCTTTACCATATAACTCATTTGGATGACGGATATTAATTTATAGTTTACTCCCTCACCATTTGTTATGAAATCATATCTGGGATATTTAGACCCTGGTAACCAGAGAGGTAAATTTACGCCTCTTACGTTAGAGAATGGTATATTTCCCATAACAGAAGAGTGCATAATTAAATTTAATGATCAGGAGTTTTGTGTTTCTGAATATTTCGGGGACGTCCCGAAAAAACACAGGCCGAAAGATAACGGAGAAGGAGTTACCGAACATGTTTATATGTTAGCTTCACATGCCGATTATGATGATATGCTTATTGCAATTAGATTAATCCACTCGCCACGGACCACCAAATATATATTCTTGAATAAGTTATCTCCAGAAACCGAGGTGAAATTCGGTCATTTGGTTTTTAGGGTTCGCGAAGAAGATATCCATATCAGGGATTATGATCCATCATTCATAGATTCGGGTATTATTAAAGATTACAATGAAGACCTTGATTTAACTTCATTAACACTCGATATTCTCGCACGAGTTGGAAAGGATGTGTATAATAAGAAGAAATTAACAAACACATATCCCTACGAGTGGGAAAAACCAGAGAGGTTCTTGAGTAATGGGTTCAAGGAAGTTGGGGAATCGATTAATAAGGTCTGGATAAGAGAGATATAAACAACATCTTTCGAACATTATTGATACAGTTGTTTGATGGTCTCGGGGATTGGCTCATTTAGGGATTTTAGGGATTCTTTTGTGATTATTTTCTGGATATGTTCTTTAAGTTTTATGTATTTGTTTGAAAATTCAATCTTTAAGTTCCGTGGTCTTTCCAGACCGACATCTACGATATCCTTGATGTGCCCGGGACGGGTGCTCATCACTAAGACTTTGTCTGCCATAAAAAGGGCCTCATCAACATCATGGGTCACAAACAAGATTGTTTTACGGGTTTTCTTCCATATCTGCAATAACAAATCCTGCATGAACCTCCTCGTCTGGGTGTCCAAAGCACCAAATGGTTCGTCCATGAGGAGAATATCAGGATTGGTAGCAAGTGTCCTTGCCAGCGCAACACGCTGCTGCATACCTCCTGACAGATTCTTGGGATATTCATTCTCAAAACCATTAAGCCCCACTATCTTCACATACTCCTTCGCTATCTTCTCTCTTTCCTTGTGTGGGAAGTTGATTATCTTTAATCCGAATTTTATGTTATCAAGAACCGTAAGCCATGGGAACGATGTGTACTTCTGGAACACGACTCCCCTATCCGCCCCAGGATACATTATCCTTTTATCGTTTAATAAAATCTCGCCCTTTGTTGGAGCATAAAATCCCGCGACAAGATTTATGAGTGTCGTCTTCCCGCACCCAGAGGGTCCCACAACTGATACGAACTCCTTTTCCCTTATAGAAAAACTCATATCTGATAGGGCAGGTGTTTCCTTATTACGACTAAGAAAAACCTTGTACACGTTCTTTACTTCAAGCTTTGCTTTCATAGTATCTTGCCCTTTATCGAATACGGGAAGAATCTTTTGTATGAATATCTGAAAATCAGATCTGTGATCAATCCCAGGATTCCTATAACAATCAACCCCGTAATGATGTTTGAGGTCAATAGATACCTCTGGGCTTCTATTATGACGTGACCGATACCTGAACTAGCAGCAACAAGCTCTGCCACAATTATATATGTCCAGCCAATACCGGCCATTATCCTTAACGAGTCCCATATCCCAGGAAGGGAAGAAGGGATGACAACCTCCTTGATAATCGTTTTATTCTTGGCTCCGAAAGAGCGGGCAACGTTAATGTGGTTTCTGTCAACATTCATAACGACATCAGCTACCAATAAGGTCAGATATGGGAAGGTTCCTATGAAGATGATGAACATCTTTTCCACATCACCTATACCCAGCCAGAGTATAGCTAACGGAATGAAGGCGGCAGCAGGCATGTAGCGTACGAAACTGACTACTGGTCCAACAAAAGCCTCTGATGTTTTTGAAATACCAATAACTATGCCCAACGGAATAGCAATCACTGCAGCGATGACAAATCCTGCAAAGATTCTGTAGATACTCGCTATTATGTCATTCATAAAATTCTGATTCACGAACAGATCGATCGTTCCTTCCAAGACGGCTGTGGGTGTGGGTAGGAATAGCGGCTTTACAAGACCAGTGTAGGTTATCAGTGACCATATAGCGACCAGAATCACAAAACCCAGAATCCCAAACAGGATGAATCTTGTTTTTCTTTCCTTTTCAAAATACAGGTGCAGTTTCCTGTGTCTGTGCATATTATATTTTTATTTTTTGTTTAATATAAGTCATTTAGGTAGCTTGGGTCTATTATATCTTCTGGTTTCGGCTTCTCTTCTATGATATCTTCCTCAAACCAGATGTCTGCCGCATTATTTGTGTAGTTCTTAACTGGTCCCAAATTGTCTCTAGTACCATAGAATTTTAAGTTATCATCGTAGCTCATGAATTCCAGTTTTGTAAAGAAAAACTCCACCTCCTTCTTCGGCAGACCCAGATCTCTTGAAAATATATCCACTGTTTCATTCGGATGCTCCTCCATCCATTCCAATGCCTTGAACCATGCCCTTAAAACGGCCCTAACATCCTCTTTCTCCTGGCTGGTCAGGTCTCCTCTCGTGATGAGTATGTCATATATTAGCTCAGGGGATTCTTTTGTGGAGAACAATATCCTGCCATCCTCTCTCTCAGAGGCCCTGCTCAGCCACGGTTCCCATGTAACCGCCACATCAATGCTCCCTGTAAGAAATGCTGCTCCTGCCATCCCTGCCTCGGTTGGAAGTAATGTGACTTCATCACTCGAAACCCCAGCTTCCCTAAGAACATTCAGTAGAAGGTAGTGGGATGGTGAGATTGTTTGTACTGCAATCCTTTCTCCCC
>DAOUYM010000054.1 GCA_030666115.1 Candidatus Aenigmatarchaeota archaeon | reverse complement strand
CTATTATAAGCACAATGTTACCGAGTGGTATGGGATTGCTCTGTATGCCTATTATGAAGAAAGCGAACACTGATACCTTTACCAGGCTCCTAAATGTTCCCCAGCCAGAATTACTGTTCCTGACGAATGTTCCTTTCTTGGAGAACGGATTGAGCATTGCCCATTTCAGTGGGTTGTCTTCTGACAGATCCTTTACCTCGTCACGGATCTTGAAATCATTCGGATCAGGCAACATATAGAAAAGTCCCCAGAGAATGAAGCCGAGGATGAAGTGCCAGCTCAGCCCGATCATCGTAGAAAGGATAACACCGATACCAACAAGGCAGGCCAGTATGAAACCCTTCATCACAAACTTCCCGGTGTCCCTTGCAAACTTACTGGGTCCTGTTGCTGTTCTCCGGGCACCCCTCCCAAACCTTTTCCACTTCTCTCCCTTCACTTCTTTTTTCAGTTCTTTCAGTTCTTTCTTAAGCTCTATTTCCTTTGTCCTGGCATCAGTCATTGTTAATTTTGGATCTTCTTTGAATAGTTCACCTGATGCGTGTTTACTTTTGAAATCTTTATATTCTTCCCTTTTTGCTTCATACTCATCAACTTTGTCTGGGGTTACATTGCCATAAGCCATTGCCCTTCCTCTTCTAGTCTCCCTCTTGAATTCTTCCTTTTCAATATCACCCTTCCTGAGCTTTTTCTTGAGTTCCTTCCTCTTCTTCTTGTACCACTCCTCTCTTATAATCTCTCTCCTGGCCCTTGGCAGATCCTTAAATCCTTCTTCTTTCCATGGTATATCTGCCTCAAATATTCCCTTCCTTTTTTCTCTTACATCCTCTCTTAAAATTTTCCGCTCCTCTTCCTTCAAGTCCTCCTCCAATTTTTCTCCCCTTTTTTCCTCCTCTCCACGTTTTTTCCTTATTTCCTCAATATCTTCTTTACCGAAATAATATCTTCTGAGTACAGCGAGGCGTTTGTCTTTTGCCTCCGGAGAAAGATCAGATCTTTTTAATATTTCTTTATACTTTTTTTCCCACATTCCCCTCCTTTTCTTTAAAACATCCTCAACCACTGTCTTTACAATATCTACTAAGTCCTCTTTACCTTCCTTGGCTCTGAGTATATATGGGCTCTTGAGGTCGCCTCTTATATCAATGACGATTCTTCTAATGACAAAATTCTTAGCTTCATCCTTGGGGTAATTTCCATCGTGAGCTTCTTTTAATAAGATTTCGACTCTCCTAACCATTATCGTTTTTATACCACTTAACCAGTAATCAATATCCTCTTTCTTATAACTTTCTATATAATCCTCTGCAATCCCATATACACGTGATCTGACTTCATTAGGCATCTCTATTTCATGTTTACCGAGCTGAAGTAGAACATCATTTACGAACAGTCTTCTGTTTTCTTGAACAGGTTGTGCAATACGCATTTCCGGGCTGTTATATTTTTCGATGAGGTCCTTGATAATCTCCTCAGCAATTTTATAAGCCCGCTCACTTAGAACCTTTTTAAGTCTCCCAACCATACAAACCACTCACTATACTACCTGATGTAATGCCTGTTAATAATTAGTTATAACCGTATAAATTTATAGAAAACATGCGAGAACATACGAGAGCGGCTTTTCTACTTCTCAAGCATGATCCTGACATCTGAGATGTCGAATGCACCGGTTCCTGAGAAGCTGATCTCGTTCTCTCCCTGGCTGACATCCGATATGGTGAAGGTTGCTGTGTTCCATCCGGTGTGCGGGCTTGGTGCATGTATTGACGCACCGTTGAGCTTTATTACCAGTGAGCCCGTCCTCATCACAGAGTCTATCTTGTAGTCGATCTTGCCCATGAAGCCCTGGTTGAGCAGGTTGTAGTTCTCGTTTGTGAGGTCGAACTTCCTGGTTGCCGTGACCTCATTTCCTATCAGGAACACCTTGAACTCAGCGTCACGCAGGCTGCATATCCCTGCCCTGGATATGAAAGCGACTATGTTGCCGCCAGGCGCCAGCGGAACCTCCTGATACGTAAACTCAATCTTGGTGTCGCCATCCGGAGTTCCATCGTACACGTTGACGCCGTTGACCCTTACAATCAGGTCGCAGCCACCCCCATCGAAGTTTACCTGGCCCTTGTTGAATCCCTGCAGGTCGCTGGACAATAGGTTAAAGGGTACCAGGCGCTCTGGCCCGTAGTCAAGGTTGACATTGAAGTTCCTCAGGGTGTACGTTGCAGTGGCCCAGAACCACCACGCGTTGTAATCTGTATCTATCTCCAGGGTGTTGGACGACTTTACGTTCGCCTTGTCTATGTAGATGGAATGCGTGTCAGCTATCCCACCCTCCCTGAACACATCCAGGCCATTCCACTTTATCACGAGCTTGCTGAACTGGATGCTGCTCTGCCTGAACATATTGAAATCGAGCTTGATCCCTCTCATTGTGGTCTCATACCACTCCGGTACCTCTATCACAAAGCTCTCCGGATTGGCTGAGAGTATGTTCCTGTAAACAACAACCTGTGGCATGCTCTTAAGGGTCTCTTCCTGGGTCTCGCCTACAGAGAACGACTTCAGGTCAAGCGTCTTGGTCGGGTAATCAGTCAGGTAACCAACCTCTCCGATAGAGAAGCTCGTCACAGAGATGTTCATCACAGCCCCCGGGAAAGATACAAATACCGTAATCAGTACCATTATTGCCAAAAATATGACAGCTACAATGAAGACTGGTATGAAATCGTCCATATATATTATGTTTATAGTAAAGTAAATAAATATAAGCTTTAGCCCCCTCTCGGTGGTGAGGGTAGGTATGTTATGGCGATTATGCAGATAATGGTGATCTTATGCAGGTAATAAGGATGGACAAGAAGGAGAACACAGCGAAGATCAGGACAGAGACCCCTGATGATCTCTGGCACCTGGAGAAGATCCTCGAGCCAGGGGATCTGGTTACCTCTAGGACTATGCGCAAGACCACGATAAAGAGGGGACACGAAATAGACAAGGGCGACAGGAAGCCAGTCACGCTTACGATACAGGTGGAGAAGAAGGAATTCCACAAGGACTCGCACATGCTAAGGCTGACAGGACCGATAAAGTCCGGACCAGAGGACCTGGTACAGATAGGCTCTTATCATTCTCTTGGCATAGGAACAGACGCCATCCTGACAATCCAGAAGAAGCAGTGGAAATCCCATCATATCGACAGGCTGAACAAGGCCAAGATAAAGCCCAGCCTGCTTTTGATTTGTGTGCTGGACAGGGAGGAGGCTGACTGTGCAGCTCTCAAGGAGTCTGGAATTGAGTACCTTGCCAGTTTCAGTTCCGTCAAGGTCAAAGACAGCGACAGCCTTGAGGATTATCACAAGGAGATAATGGGTTATCTGGAGGGGAAGCAGGAAGGATTCCAGGCGATTGTTCTGGCTGGGCCTGGTTTCGAAAGGGAGAATCTGCTCAAGTACATCAGGGAGAAGAAGCCTGAACTGGCGAAGAGAATTGTCCTCGAGCACGCCAACTCAACAGGAAGGGCAGGGATACAGGAGGTCATAAAGACCTCGGCCAATCAGATTCTCAAGGACACCAGAATTGCAAGGGAGACAGAACTGGTTGAGAAACTGTTGGAGGGGATAAATAAGGATGAAGGGCAGGCGGTCTATGGTAAGAAGGAGACAGAGAAAGCGATAGATTTCGGTGCAGTTGAAATCCTTCTGGTTTCAGATGACAAAATACCTGATTTCGAGGATATGATGAACAGGGCAGAGAAGAACGGCGCGAATGTTAGGATAATAACAAGCGATCACGAGAGCGGGGAGAAGTTCCTGCACCTCGGCGGGATAGGCGGTCTCCTGAGATTCAAGATGCGCGATTCAGAATAAACAGAGTGCACAGGATCGCATGATTACAAAAGAACCTTCCTGAAGGCCTTGATCATGGTCTCAATATTAACCATATAATCTGGGGGTAGTGGGCATAACTAACAATTTTCAAAAATATAGTGGTGAAAAATATGGATAGAAGGGATTTCATTAAGGGTACTTCGGGCATTGCAGCAGCAGCGTTTCTTAATAACTTAGAATCCCGACTATTTGGATCAAGTTCTTCAGAAAGCCCTGTACATGATTTCCGAGACCTGAATGGAAAATATCGTGATGATTATGGAAACTTCCTTCACGACCCCAAAGTTTTTGATGCTGCAGCGATGACAAGATTCGAAACACCTAATAAGGCCAATCTGGCTCTTCTGCCAAAATACGGAAAAAATCTCGAAGTCAAGGTCGAGATTGACAATGGTTCTGGTTACAGACCACTTGGAAAACATACAATATCCAGGGATGGGCAACTAGACATCCCAATAACCGGTATACATGAACCCGAGATCGGGATAAGGATCGGATACAGGGAAAACGGGAAAGGCGCATGGAAATGGACAAGGGAAAGAAAGATGAAAACTCCCAATGTCGATTTGAACTACGATGAGATAAAATTAGCACTCATTGGAGATACGCACTCGCCCGGCGATGCTGATAGTAAAGATGGCAGCAGGGTTCTTAGAGACAAGAATCTCAGGAAAGCCAGACTGACAGGCGATATTTTCTCATTTCTTGGAGAAAAGATGGTCAACACGCCGGATTACGTTCCAAATACCGAGGAAGCAAAGCTCAAGAACTCTATTTCATATCTCAAGACCGCACTCCACATAGCCAACAAAGGAGGTTATCACGCAGTGATTCTCGGAGGAGATGACAACCCATTTGGTTTCTTCGGTAAGCATGCAGGCCTGGGACTTCCGTGTCGCACGGACGAGATGACCGATACTGAAATGTCACATTTCGCTGAGCACTATCAGGTATACATAAGGAAGATGACTTCATTTCTTGATAATTATTTTTATGTGATAGGCAACCACGACGCGGAATGTTTAGGCATGCCCACGAGGGAGCACGCCATATGGGCCAGGAACAAATTCAACAGGCTCCCTGATCCAAGAAATGAAATGCCGCAAGAGTATAATTCAGGAAAAGGTGATGTCCGTCTAATAGAAAATGGTAAACCGTTTTGGGAACGGAAAGGGGGCAAGCCAATGACATCGGGTTTTTGCAATTTGAGGTTCGGACCTCCCGGAACAAATTACACTGATGCAATGCTTATGATTCTGAACAGCGAAGCGGCCAATTCTCTTTCCCCGGGGAGCATAGAGAATTTCACGCTTGGAAAGTACCAGAACGATTTTAT
>DAOUYM010000066.1 GCA_030666115.1 Candidatus Aenigmatarchaeota archaeon | reverse complement strand
GTTGGTGATACAGTCATAGACACCGGAACGGGTTTTAACTTCACGAGACTCAGGGACATATTCGGAATTTTGAAAAGGGAGATGAAGGATGTCAAGCACGTAATCAACACGCACGGACACTTTGATCATATCGGGGGGAACGGCTACTTCCTGAACGCAAAGATTGCGGTGCACGAAGCCGATGCAAAGATCCTGGATAAGGGTGACGCAGAACTGAGCAACGCAGGGTTCTTCGAGGGCAAGCTCCGTGCAAGGAAGCCTGACATGATACTGAAGGAAGGAGACAAACTGGAACCGGATAAACTGAACCTTGAAGTAATTCACACACCCGGTCACAGTGCAGGATCAATATGCCTGTACGACAGGAAAAAGAAGATATTATTCAGCGGGGATACTCTGTTCTCTGACGGTGTGGGAAGGACTGACATACCAGGAGGAGACCCCCAGGCACTGGAACAGTCACTCCAGAAACTACTGAAGCTCGACGTTGAAAAGATCTTTCCCGGCCACGGACCGGTTGTCCTGACCAATGCAAAGAAGACAATGCAGCAGATAGTAAACGGTTAAAACGGAATGTTTCTGGTGTTCCTGCGACCATGGTATGTGTTTTTAAGATTTACTGCTAATAGTGTTTTGTGTGAGATTATGGTCAAGAAGATAATCAATGTCAAAGATTATATATTCAGGAATCCGTTTTTCCCGACAGACACCTATTTCTACGTTTCCCTGATAAAAATACAGTCAGAGATATTTGGCAGGGAAACACCAGATAAAGGAAAGGTGAAATACACAGACACAACACGCAGGGAAGAAGAGAATAATAAAGCAGACTTCCTCCCATGATTGGTGATTCTGGGTGGGGACTGTCTTTAATTATTGAATCGTCTCCTGATCGTCGCCTACGGGCAGCCAGGGAAGGCCGTCTCTGTCTGCATCATATTTCCAGCCGTCTTCTTTGGCGAATTTTTGAGCCGTTTTCCTTACCTGTCCCTTAACGTCTCCATCTTTTTTGTTGTAGAAACCACCGAGCATATATAACCATGATGGTAGCGACTCTTTAGAGTAACCAGAATTATTGATCTTAACGAAGATGTAATCGCTCTGGGGATCTTCTGGCTGAGGAACATGCTCCCTGAAAAAACTTCTATCCTTGGAATCTCCAGCAACAAATTCAAATTCAATCCCTAACGGTATAACCGGATGGATCTCATAATTACCATTCTGGGTGTATCTAATAAATGATTCACTAGTTTCTTTATTGTCCCTGTTTCCTGGTTCTATGTACCACGCATTCATACATCTCACCTAAATATAGTGTATGTTGTTACTTACAAATGGTTATTTATCCTTTATAAAGGTTTCGGTTATTCGGTTGGTATTGCTTTTGATTTTAGAATAGGATTTATTGAAGGCTGTTTCTGGTGTTTCCAGATAAACTATAAATTCATCCTACCGGATATATAAACAAGGGAGGTTGATTAATTGAAAACACAGATATTGGCAATAACAGTTGCTCTACTCATTTTGGCTGTGCCAGTACTGGCACAGACACCAGAACTGACATCTGCAAAAAACATAAACAAACACATCTGGACACGCGGAGCCTTTGGAAGCGGGATAGCGATATCCCAGTCAGACCCCATGAACTTCGAGCTGCTCAAGTTAGGGATAGCAGGAGTCAAGCTCGTGACAGAGGACGCTGAATCCGTGGTCAAGACCGGAGTACTGTATTTCGGAGAGGACAAGTACAGGCTCAGGGACGTGGTCATAGGGAACGCAACAGCGTCAGCAACCATCTACTACAACGACACACAGGTCGGAACCATATCACTCGATTCCTATCTCAAGGGAGACAGGGAGATATGGGCAGGCACACTGACCCTGAACGGGGAGACCTACAACGCCTACATCATACAGATACCCAAGGTGGTAAGGGCCGTGGAGAAGGCAAAGTACATCTACCAGTACTGCAAGGACCATCCAGTGATATGCAGGGGCGTCATGAAGGCTGTCGGTAGTGAGATATGCGACCCGGAAGGCGATGGCACCACATGCCTGGACCAGATAAAGGCTTACTGTGAGGATAACCCTGACGAAGCCAGGTGCAAGGCCCTGAGGATAGCCTACTGCAAGATGCATCCAGAGGACGCGGACTGCAGGGCAGAGATGACCGGTGTGTGCCAGAACGACAACACCGACAACGCATGCAGGGTACTGACAGCTGTCTACAACAAGAACATCCAGAAGAGACCAACAGTAGCTGACAAGATGCCGGAATGGTTCCATACAATAAGAGCCAAGATCGCTAACGCAGGACCAACGACTGCAGCTGGAGTATAAAGGTGATTTGATGAAGACGATAGCAGTTGTACTGGTGCTGGCGGCCTTGATGGCAGTGACAGCGATAAGCGGATGCACGCAGACAGACACGGGTCCTTCAGGAGAGCTCACAGCAGAGCAGATGGAGGACGAGGCATACAAGGCAGTAGAGCAGGAAATGGATTTGCTTGAGGATATGAGTTTGGAGGATCTGGAGAACGAGCTGTTTACCTGATAATAATTGGTAATCACGCCCGAGGTTCTCCATGATCTTTTTATTTTATTAATAATTCTAGCCATTTTAGTATTATTTCACTATCTATGAGTGACAAAGACAGAAACCTTTAAATACCCTAAAAACATTTATAAATTAACAAACAAGTAAGATGAGACTGAGGGTGAATTTCATGTCAGAAAATGCAAAGAAAAAGTATCAAGAGAATTTTATAGATGTTGGTAAACATGGTTCTATTTCACTTTACACTAAAAATGGCAAAATGTATGAACTAAACCCTGTAAAGGAAAACCCCGAACAAATGGGGGATATTGTGAATGTTCAAAAAATCACAGAAAATGGTAAAAATTTACTCAAATATATTGTTAAAGATCCTATTGGAATTTTTTTCCAAATAGTTACAGACACCGAAAAAATAAAATCAATTGATTCTTATTCAGAAGAAGAACTGATACCTCCAGATATGTGGGACGGTTTAACTTACGGGAAGAAAAGTAAGTTGGATAACTAGAATTGTCTAAGCGGCACGAAGACGCAGCCGCCGTGATTCTTCTTTTTTAGGCCTTTTTGTGTCTTTCTTATCTCCATCAGATCCTGATGGAAACCGGTTCCCTGGGGAGCCAGCAGTATGCCGCCTGTTCTGAGCTGGTTCAGCCAGCTCCCGAATATCTTCGGGGTGGCGCAGGCCACGAGTATTTTGTCGTAGGGTTTGGTCCTGGAGTAGCCCCCGCTGCCGTCTCCGTGTATCATCTCCACGTTCTTTATCCCGACCCTTCTGAGGTTGGTCCTGGCAAACGAGACCAGATCAGGCTCCAGTTCGATCGAGTAGACCTTCCTGACCAGCCCGGAAAGGATGGCAGCCTGGTAACCCGAACCGCCGCCTATCTCCAGTACCTTATCGCCTGGCTGCGGGTCCAGGAGCTCAGTCATGATAGCGACCATGTGCGGTGCACTTATGGTCTGACCATTTCCTATGGGAAGGGGCTGATCCACAT
>DAOUYM010000072.1 GCA_030666115.1 Candidatus Aenigmatarchaeota archaeon | reverse complement strand
TTTCTCCTCTTGCCCAGGGTCGGTATAAGGAACACAGGCCGTATGAAGAACACTATCAGGAAGAATATGAATGCCACCAGAAGCTCGTAAGGCGACATGAACAGGGCAACCTGTGCTCCGAGTAACGTGAAGACTGATATTCTTAACAGTTCCGAGAGGTGGTCATCAAACCTGTTCACCTCCTTCCTTCCTGGTATGGCCAGGTCACCTGCCAGCAAACCACAAATCGCCACAGCAAGCATCCCTGATCCACCCACCAACTCTGCCAGTGCATATGTTATGATCGCGATGGCGAACAGCCACAGAGCCGTGTAATCCTTTATCACTGACTTGAGTATCCTGGATACAACCAATCCAAGGATGATTCCGGTCCCGACACCTGCAGCAATCATGAGCCAGAACTGAGACACGTATTTCATCGGTTCCAGAAGCGCGCCAGCCTCTATCGCAACCAGGTCAAGGAATATTATGGGAAGAAGGACGCTAAGGGGGGAGTTGAAGATCGACTCGACCTTGAGGATGTTCATGGCCTTTCTCGAGCCCTTCAGGGTTTCCTCGAAGGCGAAGACCACTCCTGTGCAGGTGCCGCTTATCACAGCAGCCATGAGGAAAGAATAGACCAGGTCCAGTCCGAACATCACGTTCGCTATCAATCCAAGGACAATTGTGTTGAATGCCACACCAACCAGGGCCAGGTTTACAGACACATTTGAAAACTTCTTGAAAGCCCTGAACCCGAGGTTGAAAGTTCCCGTGAAAACAATGAATATCAGTGCCAGTATACGCAGGAAATCCGGTATGGAACCCATCCTGGTCACGTCAACCAGCACAACGTTGACGTAATACATTATGTAGGGGTTCATGTAGAGCGTTGGTCCGAGTATCAGTCCGAGTATCAGCAGGAAGAACGTGTCAGGTACTTTCCTCTTCTTGAGCAATCCGGCGAGAAGAACACCTAAACCCAGGAGTATTCCAAAATAAGCTACGGTCAGAGTAAGATCAACCATGGTTAATATTGAATGCCCGTATTTTTATTGTTTTTTAAATCATATTTATAAGAAATTATCATGCCAAGAATCGATCCAGAATCCACCATAAAACAATGCCAGGATTTTATCAGGGATGTCTACGGAAGACCCAATGACCGGCATTTCAGTCTCTGGGACATGTTGAGCAATATGGAGCGCTTCACAATGAGGGCCCTGAAGGGCATAAGGAAGAACGATAAGAACAAAACCAAGTTTAACCTTCTAATTTCTATCGGCTGGTTCATGTCTACCCTGAACAGTCTTCATATAGACCTTGATGAGAGTTTGTGGAAACGGTTTCCGCATCTATGTTCCTACTGTGCCTCAAGTCCATGTTCATGTGCGGAGAACAAAATAGAAAAAAGGAAAGACATTCCGATAAATGATTCAAAAAGGCCGGTTACTCTGAATGGGTTCCAGTCTATGTTCGGGGAGATATACCCAGCTGAAAACAGAAGTATAGAGCACGCAGCTGTCCATCTTGCTGAGGAGCTGGGCGAGTTCTCTGAATCGATACTTACCTACATGGGAGAACACAAGGATGAGTTGTTTGAGAAAGTGATCACAGAGTCGGCTGATGTGTTTTCCTGCATAATCGGAGTGTTCAATTCGCTGGGAATCAGTATGGCCAAGGAGATTTCAGAACTGTTCTCTGGAAACTGCCATGTATGCAAAAAGGCACCCTGCGAATGCAACTTCGGCTCAATTGTGAAATTCAGATCCTGAACGTCTGAAAACATTCCGAGTTATCTCTTTCTCCTTGTGATTCTCTTCCTCTTAGTTACCCTCTTTCCAGCCTTCTTGACAACCCTTTTCTTAGAACTAGTATTTGACTTTCTGGTTGGTTTTGTGACCGTGGTGGGTTCTGGTTTCAGTCTTGGTACTCTTTGTTTTAGGAATCCTTCATATGTTTTCTTGTACAACTCGCCCCCCTCCAGCTCCTTCACGTTCCTCATGTACAGATCGTTCTTTATGCTCTTTCCTGTACTCTTCTCCCACTTGTCTATCGGTATTCCCTGGGATTTCTGTGTCTTGTCCCTGTACCATTCCGGGATCACGTTGAATGCACAGAACGGGATTATTCTGCCGTCTGTCATTGCGTAGTGTATGCAGCATCTCTTCACCCTCTCGATGTCGTAATTGAACTTATCCTGGAAATGCATCATGCCCACGAAGAGCGACTTGTGGTGGAAGGCTCCCAGTGCCTTGTAGTTATGTTTTATCAGGACATTCCACAGGATCTTCCCAAGGCTGAATCCCTGCGGTGCCTTCTTCTTGTCTATGAATGAATTCATCTTGAACAGGAGCTTGGTTGCTGAGATGTACTTGTTCCTCTTACCATCCATTATTTCTGTCCCGGCTGTATCAAGGTACTCAAGGAGCCCCTCGATGTCTATGAACCTGGTTATGGGGACCATCTTTCCATCAATCTCGAATAAGTACGTCCCCATCCCGCATGCAAAATGAGTTGAAAGCGAGTACTCGGCTTTCTTGGTTATTGCCTCCACGAACCTGGTGACCGCCATCATGCTCGGAACAGGGTAGAAGTCATTCCTGTTGACCTGGCCATTGGTCTGGTCCTCTATCATCTTTATGGTGTCTGGTATGGTTATCCTGTGCTTCTC
>DAOUYM010000003.1 GCA_030666115.1 Candidatus Aenigmatarchaeota archaeon | reverse complement strand
TTACAGAAGGGGTTTTTGTGGGATATATGCAGTAACCACCAGCCTCTTCGCACGATTCTTTGTACTTGCAGCGCCCGTTATCGCATCCCTGCTCGCAGAATTTCTTCTTCTCTCCCTTGTAACCGCAGGAATCGAACCAGAAGACGTGTTGTCCATAACACCTGTATTCAGCATGGGACGTGCAGTCATCCTTGGTCCCATCACCCTTTTTGAAGGCGCATTCTATCTGTTTGTTCTCCCAGTCTACCCAGACAACGGCATAGAAATCTTCGTCAGTGAAGCGAATGCGGTAGTAGTCCTTTGCCTCGATCATGGGATTCGCGCATTCATCCCTGATTTCCTCGAGCATCTGACTGCTCTGGTTCGCTGTGAAATGAGTGACAAGGATCTCTGCATTGGGATGATCATCTAAGAAGTCCTGTATAATAGGGCTTGCTTTTGCGAGGGATTCTGCATCCAGCCCGCTTATGCATCCAGAAACAAGTATTATTATAGGTATAAGAATTGCGGGTAGAAGCCTCACGGATAACTTCATATATATTATTTCCAATGAATCGTATAAATAGTTCAATTACAAACAATATACGTGTAAATCTTCTAACTTGGAATTGAATTCCCAAGCTCACCCGGGGCTTAGAGTGAGCCATGTAACTTAGCAGTTTTGGGTTTTTTTCTTTCCCATTCTCGGCAACACCACAAATATCCCGAAATATAGCAAAAACCCGACTATAAGCCATTCCTTTATCCCCCATAGTAGGGTACCTGTAAATTGAAGAATGATCCCTGGATCCATCTTATCATTTATTATAGATATTGACCATTTATTAACCTATTGTGCGTGGCGTTCCGGTATTCCGGTATATTCTTCTCAAAGGACTTAAAAATGATTTCTGAATGGGGCATTACAATTGAGTTCTCATGGTTATTTGACTAGCGTCTTGTACTCCTTCTCGAACTGCTTTACCACATTCGACCAGTCCAGATTCTGAATGGATTTTCTCGCGGCTTCACCGAGCTTTTCAAACTTCTTTGGGTTCTTACAAACCAATAGCATCTTATCGTAGAGATCATCAGCATTGTTCTTGACTTTAATGCCTGTCTTGCCGTCTTCTACGTAGTTCAGCGAAGTTATCACAATCTTCCCTGTAGCCATGGCTTCCAGAAGAGCAATGGGTTGTCCCCTTTCGGTTGAGGGGAGAAGGAAAACGTCTGTTTTAGGTAGGATTTCTTTTGAACCAGTCCACCCAAGGAATTTCGCGTTCCTTAGATCATTTCGTTCTATGAAGCTAATCACCTCCGACCTCATCCCGCCCTCGCCAGCGATATAAAGCTCTGATTCTGGGAAGCTGTCAGAGATTCTTTTGAATGCCTCCAATATGAGCTTTATTCCCTTAAACTCCTCGAGTCTTCCGAGGAAAAGGAACCTCACTCCTTTCCATGTCTTCTTTGTCTTTTTGTAATCACCGAAATCAACACCGTTTGTGAGCAGGACCCCATTATTCCTGGGTTTCATTGCAAACCTTTCCATCGGACTTATGAACAGGGTTTTCTTGGCGAACCTTAGGGGCATTCTCCTGAAAAGTTTAAGTGTCTGTCTTATTGGCGACCCCCACTCAACCAGTGTTCCGTGCGGCGTGAATACCATTGGAACCCCTGTTAGGATAGATAGCTTGGACCCGAAGAACCCGGCCAGTACGCCGTGGCAATGTATCAGGTCTATTTTCTTTTCCTTGACCAGCCTGATTCCCAGAAGATAACTTGAAAGATTGAATGTTAAGGTTCTGAGGTAGGCATTCGAAAGGAATCCTGTTCTGTAAACGTGAATTCTGCCATGGTGCTCTTCTTTTTTCTGACCGGGGAACTCCCTGGTTATAATGAATATTTCGTGACCTCGTTCAGCAAGATGTCTGCTAAGCTTCTCCACATGAACCTCTATCCCACCACCAGCCTTTGGATCATGACCCTTACTGCTACCAAAGGGGTACTCTTTCGAACCAAGCATCAATATTCTCATGACTATCACTTAGTTTTTGATAAGAATGCTTTTATCGTTTTCCGGTGGGGTGGGTTGTGGCGTTGGATCGGCGGGTATTGAATTGGTTATTGGGATTGGTTACCCGTACTCTCTCCAGGAATGTTTACACTTGGTGCACCTAAGGAAGAGGGTAGGGGCTTCGTCTGCGGATCTTGTCTGCTGCAGCCACCATGTGGCTTCCTTGTTGCTACACTTCGGGCACACGACCTTGGTTTTTGGGAGATATTCCTCGTTCTTCTCTATTATTATCACATCGTCCAGTGGGTTCTTATCGACACTCTCGTCTATCTCCATTGGCTTATAGTCAGTTATCTTGGAACCGCATTTCCTACAAACCAGGACAGTCTTGGTCTTTTCTTTTTTCGCTACCAGAACTGCACCACACTTCTTACAAAAATCCATTATATCCCTCCTCTTAAAAATCTATTACCAGTGTAAACCAGGCCTATGAAAACGACTCCCAGTATCATCCATAAAATGTTCGGTACTATGAAGTCTATTGTCAATATCTTCACCCATCCCAGGAAAGGAACTATCATTACCTCTTTACCATGTATCTGGGACGCCTTTATGGATTTCTCATACGGTATTGATTTTGAGTTGGCATCACCTTTGGTCTGGAATGTTCCGTCCGGGTTCACCTCCACTATCCTGTGCACGATCGGGGTGTCCTCGCTTGGCACTGAAAACACGATAATATCCCCCACGGAAAGCTGGTCTGAAGGCACGCCCTGTAGTATCAGTATATCGCCCTTGTAGAAGGTGGGTACCATTGAATTTGACTCAACAGCAACGACAGGCATGTCGGTGGAGAGGGCAAACGCAAGACCCTGGTTTAGAAATAGTGCAAGTAGGACTCCCACTATAACATAGAATACACTTGAATTTGTAAACCCAGATGCAAAACCCATCATCACACCCCACAAGATAGCTTAAATATATAATTTGTTTGGTTTAAAAAGCTTTGCTTAAGGTAGACATTGAAGCTATTTAAACCTTAACAACGCTCCTTCTTCTTTATTATCTCTCTCTCGAGTTTCTGTAGCACCCCTCTCACTGCCTTTGTCACATCCCATGCAAAGTCTCCTGCAAAGAACATTCCCCTGCTCGTCATGAGTCTCCCTTTAACAGAGTACTTCACCCTCTTCCCTCTCTCATGATGTTTATCCACATGCAAAACGAAACTATCCACAGGCATGAACTTGTTTATCTTCCTTATCTCATTGGTCACCTCTTCATCAACGACCGTTTTTATGAAGTTGTCGTCTTCCTGGAGACCGCTTATAGTTACATGCGCACCCTCTATCTTGTTTCCTGTCAGCTTGAGTATGTCTCTGGGTGTTATTATTCCTGTGATCCTGTCCCTTTCCATAACCACCACTGTCGGGTTTTTGTTCCGAAGCATCACGCCTATAACCCTTCTGATATCGTGGTTTGGATCCACCTTTGGGGGGTTCTTATCCATCAGCGACTTTATGTTTATGTCATCTGTCTTTATCTCTTCCCCTGAAAGTTCTCCTCTGCTGGCTCTTCTTTTCGTTATTATTCCCTTCAGCAGGTTAAGCGTATCAACAACCCCCTCGACCCTGTTCTCTTTCCCCAGAACAGGCAGCCTGGACAGGTTGAGATTCCTTATAAGAGAACGGGCAGTGGTCAGGGAATCGTCACCTGAAATAGAGTAGGGAAAATTCATTATATCCCTTGCTTTGGTTTCTTTGAACACCGGATTATCCTTCACCATTCTAATGAGATCGAGTTTTGTTATCATTCCGATTCTTTCATCAGGCCCAATCACCGGCAGAGCCTTGTAGTCGTTTATCATCATGGAGTTAAGCATCTCCTGCACAGGCTTATCGTCTGGGACAGGTTTTATTTTATCTACGAATGGTTTTATTCTCGTCTTGTTGGGGTTATCTATCTTCTTCTTTACCAGGTTCTTTGCTGACAGAATACCAATAAACTCATCCTTATCCGTCACCAGGACAGTTCGACTCCTCTCCCTTATCATTTTTGAAGCTATCTTACTTACCGTCTCCTCACAATCAACCATTGTGGATTTTTCTCTCCCCATGCTACACCCCCAAGATTTCAATGCCCAGACTAAGGCCACAGGCTATCATCAGATACCCGTCTTCTGTATTTGTCTCATCTTCCTTGTTATATAACCCGCAAGCATGTTACCTACTTTCTTTGATTTTATTTCTTTTATTTCGTTTATTGCGGACTTGTTCTTGTCAAAATCTGTTGAAAACTTGTCTCCATGCTCCATTATAAGTTTCTTTCCAAGATTCTTTATTGCAACTGACTTAATGTTTCCCATATTATACCTTCCTTATGGCTTTACCCTAACAACCTCAAAGTATGTGATATCATTCTCATTATCCACCACTGACCAGAGCATTCTTGCCCTTATGGAATGGGCGAGCCTGACTGCCCTCGAGAGCTCGGCGAAAGAGCACGTATAGTCCTCTGGTACAGTGAACACTATCCATTTGGTGTGTTCCTTGGCTGTTTTGGGACCCTTTTTTACTCCAACACCACGCTGGTAGACCCTGAAGTCGCAGCCGAACTTGAATCCGGTCTTAACAACAAGACCCCTTTCCCTTAAGTCACTGTAGACGACATGTTTTTCGTGTATTCTGGTGTCCTTCTTCAGGGAAAACTTCATTAGGCCATTGAAGCTCATTTTCTTGGTCTTTCTCTTTACTTCTATCTTCTTTTTTTTGAGGAGATATAAAGCCTCTGTCAGGGACATCTCCAGCTTCCTGTCCCCCTTCCTTCCAAAGGACCTTTCAACCAGACTGCCGTATCCCCTGTGCACCACTACCTTGTTCTCCAGCACTTCTGCACTGGGAACATTTTCCTTCTTTGCTTTGCTTGTCTTTCCTGTCTTCTTTGGGATATTAATCACCTTATGGGGCGAGTGGGATTCGAACCCACGACTCCACGGTGACTGACTGAAAGTCTTCAGCCGTGTGCTCTCCCAGACTGAGCTACCGCCCCTCAACTTCAGTTTTAGTGCGTTATATATCCTGTATCAATGGTTTCTGCTGTGATTGTCTTTTCCCCTTCTGTTAATTCATCCAGATCCCTTAAAAACCTTTTCAGTCCCTCCAGATGGCGCGTGCAGAGGTGAAGCATGACGAGTTCCTTCCTGTTCCCGGTCTCAGTATCGTTCTCCAGTATTGTGGTTTTCTTGCTTGGGGGTTTCTGACATCCCTTTTCGTTACAGACCCTGCCTAGTTTCCTAAGCTCAAATCTCTCGATTATCAGCTCCATCCTGGGATCCATACGCCCTGAGCTGGATTCGAACCAGCGACTCCACGGTTAACAGCCGTGTGCTCTACCGCTGAGCTACCAGGGCACTGGTAATTGGTAATTACTTCTTTATAGGTATTATTATAAGATTTTTATTTTAAAGAAGACTTTAAATTGTTTAGACTATGTCATTATTGTTCCCTTTTATCATGGAAACATTACCATGGAACTCTACATAATCCGGATAGAATTGGATATCGCCGCTAAAGTCTGTTATTTCTATGGTGGCGTTCTGACCTGATGTATCGAGTTCATTGGATGTAACCACAAAATCAGTTTCGTCCAGGTATATCCTGTCAATTTTTATGATGGATATGGTTATGTTCTTCAGCGGCATCTCTATTCTTAGCGGGGCACTGTCCTGCCTGAAAACGAGTTTTTTGTTAGTGAAATCTGAGTCTATGTACCCGTTGAAATCTATCATATCCACAGAGTCTACACTTAAGTTTATGTTTGAGGTTGTTTTCAGCGTATATGTTTTCGGGTACAGTGTGATGTCAACATCATGCAACGAGGCGACAGGGGACTGGAAGAATCCGCCAAACGGAGATGATTTCAGCCACTCTGTTATCCTTTCGAATATGTCGCCGAGACCGAAATCCATTCCACCAGAACCGCTAACCAGGACAGTTGATGCTATAAGTAATGCAGCAACCGAAGCCCCGAGAATCTTCCAATCAAGCATAAGACCACGTATTATATTTATAGCACCTCGTAGTTAAATAATATTAAATTCAAAATAAGATTTAAAAAGTTGGGATTTAATAGTTAATCTCGTTTCGTGGATGTTTTGGTGGATATATGTTGTTTCAAATTGGGGGAGACTGGGTTTCCCTGGTACTGTGGATGGTGTTTTTAATCTTCATGATGTTTTTCTATCCCAGATTCATGGTATCCCAGATAATGTGGAAACTCGAGAAATCTGCAAGGAACCTAGAACTAATGTCAAGCAAGGCAAAGAAGATAGTTACGAAGGAGATAACCAACAAACCGGATAAGCGACTCAGGGAATCGATAGACAGGTTCTTTGAGTTCTTTGTTATAACACCAGTCGCCATGGATCCATATGGTGTGATTAACAAGTTCGATCATGTAATAAGGAATCAGAGGGATCGGTTCACCTATTTTGTTGACCAGGTAGCACCGAAGGCTGATACTGAGAAGAAAGCCTGCCTGGAGATGGGACTGGCTGGCGGCATGGCAGTTCACGAGATAGCTAAGATAGTCAGGCACTACGTAGAGATTGTAAGGAAAACCAAATCCATACAGATAGCCATGATACTGCAGATGCAGCTTCCACTGATAGAAAGGATGGCCAGAGGGATGTTCAAGGGAACGATAGCGCTTAGCAAGGGACAGCCGATAGGTGATGGCCTTGGACCTCTTGTGGCTGCTGATCTGATTGGGAATGAGAAGGTAACCGAGATAGAGGACAGGATAGTGATGGCCAAGATCAGGCTTGATGGCAGGGAGATATTCGTAATAAAGGCAACGGGTCCTGGAGGAAGGATTGGGTCACCGGGCAAGGCGGTCGAGAAGGTGATCAAGAACAATGACATCAAGAGGATTATAACGATTGATGCTGCAGCAAAGCTCGAGGGTGAAAAGACAGGCAGCCTCGCAGAAGGGGTTGGTGTCGCGATGGGCGGACCGGGTGTTGAGAGATCATACATAGAGAATATTGTAGTGAAGAAGAAGATTCCGCTTGATTCTATAATAGTAAAGATGGGCCAGGAAGAAGCAATTATGCCCATGAGAAAGGCCATAAAGGATGCCCTGCCGGAAGTGAGGAAATCCATAAAAAGGTCACTTGAAAGGACCAGGAGAGGCGACAAGATTGTGATAGTGGGCGTGGGTAACACGTCAGGGATAGGTAACTCAGGCAAGGTCGTTGAAAAGGTTAGCAAATGGGTCGATTCCTACGAAAACAAAATGAAGAAAATGGTGAAGGAAAAGAAAAAGAAAGGAATAGAGGACCTGGAATTCTAACCCCTCCTTTGTCCAGCTTCTAGCAAGCTTTAAGTTTTATCTGATTCTATAATAATCATGGAAATTATATCAGACTTTCATCTGCATTCCAGGTTTAGCAGGGCAACCAGCAAGGACATAAACATAGAGAACCTGATAAAATACGCGAAAATCAAGGGACTAAACCTGCTCGGAACAGGCGACTTCACACACCCCCTATGGATAAAGGAACTCAAATCCGAGCTCAAGGACGATGGTTCTGGCATCCTCAAAACAAACGAGGGATTTCCCTTCATCCTACAGGCAGAGATATCCAACATATACACCCAGGATGGAAGGGGCAGAAGGGTCCACAATGTAATACTGGCCCCCGGATTCGATGTTGTTGAACAGATAAACGAGGCACTGGGGAAGAAGGGTCGGATGGATTACGACGGGAGACCCATATTCGGTTTCTCCTGCATAGAACTGGTTGACATGATGATGGGCATAAGCAAGGATATAGAAATAATACCAGCCCACATATGGACTCCATGGTTCTCGATATTCGGATCCAAGTCAGGATTCGACTCGGTTGAGGAGTGTTTTGGTGACAGGAGCAAGCACATACATGCCCTGGAAACAGGGCTCTCATCAGATCCTGCCATGAACTGGAGGCTCTCTGCTCTTGACAAGTACACACTGGTATCAAACTCAGATTCCCACTCATTCTGGCCATGGAGGATTGGCAGGGAAGCCAATGCATTCGACATGAAGGAGTTGACGTATAGTGAATTTATTGGTATACTGAGGAAGAAAGATCCCAAGAAGGTCCTTTACACCATAGAGGTTGATCCTTCATACGGGAAGTATCATCTGGACGGTCACAGGGACTGTAACGTTTGCATGGAACCGAAGGATGCCGCAGAGGCGAAAGATGTGTGCCCTGTGTGCAGGCGCCCGCTTACCATAGGGGTGCTACACAGGGTGGAGGAGCTCGCAGACAGGCCGGAGGGCTTTGTCCCTAAGGAATCCGTCCCTTACAAGTCCCTTATACCGCTTTCAGAGATCATATCATCTGTCAAGGGAATAAATCAGCTATACTCAAAGAAGATATGGGAAACCTACAACAAGCTAATCGGGTCATTCGGATCTGAACTTGACATATTACTCAGGACGCCTGTGAGTGATTTGAGGGGTGCTGTTGGTGAGAAGCTGGCAGATGCCATAATAAATGTAAGGGAAGGGAAACTGAAGATACAGGCTGGCTTTGATGGGGTTTATGGAAAGGCACTCTTCGGTAACGGCGCTGAGGAAAGCACTAATTCCGACACCAAGGGACAAAAAAGACAGAAGAGTATAGCTGACTTTGGATAACAGAATTAATTCTTACCAGTCACCTTTATTTCCATATCACTATCTATCACATATTCATAGGCAGCTTCCAGTGTTATCTTCTTCTGCACTGAACCGGTGTTCATGAGACCCGAAACCTTTACATCGCATGTTATTGCATTTGATTTACCTTTCCACAGGCTTACCACATTCCCGTCGACGCTCCCAAATTCCTGGCACTCCTCACCAAGCATGAGATCTGGACCCACATTTATCTTGAGTCTTATTTTGTTCTTGGCTTCCTGGCCGCCCTGCGTTGATTTACATGACTTGTGGATAGATGATTTAGTTGCACATGCAACCCCGCCCCCGATATTCTCTATACTTATCTCTATTGGGAAGGTTACTTCACCATTTCCGGTGCTGGTTGTCCAGAACCTTACCGGACTGTTCACATCAAGTGTGAGTAATATTGGTGATGATGTTAAGGTTCCGGTTGAGACTGGTAGACTACCCCCAAGGTCCTGGATGTTCCTCAGGTCCTGGTGAGAACCAAAGGTTATGGTTCTCTGGAATATTGTTTTGTAGGAGTAGAACAGCCTTACGCTCGGATGATATGGAACATTTGGTATGTTCTTGGGGATGTCTGGCGTCATATAGGTCCATGAACAAACAGCAGACTCTCCCTGTGTGCCCATCTCGGGGTTGGGTGGATCCATGGTAAAGCCGTCTCCCGTGTACCTGCACTTATCCTCGTTTGGCAGCTTCTCCTTACCACCTGTCCATGGGCCTTTCCCTATATCATCACAGCACCAATCCTCATCAAGCCCCAGGAGTTCTGCAAACACGTTCTCTGCCTTTACTGATCCGGTGTTTCTGAACTTGATCTGGAAGGTTATTGGTTCCTCTGAATAGAATTCTGACAGCTGGAGGTCGGTTGTGAATGATTCCACACTCAACCCGCCAGCAGAAGGCGTTATTGGTGATATTGGTGATATACAACCTGAAACAACAATTACAACCAGTACTGAAAATAGCAACAATGCATGCCTGTTAAGATGATGAGAATCTAACATCACTATCAATTAATATTAGTAGCACTAACCCTTATATTGGTTTTATCACACTTGGCCAGAACAATCACATTAACCAGAACACGCGCTGGTAATTATCCGCCTTCAATGCCCTTGACTGTTATGGAAGTTGATCTGTCAATGGCATATCCGTAATAGAGGTAGAGTTTTATTGTTCCTTCCTGGGCAACTGCTGGTGGATGGGTTATCAGGAGCTTGCATGTTAAGTCTGCACTCCTACCCTTCCATAGCTGCACAACTGAACCTGAGGGACCACCCGCTGAAGCATAGTTAGCACATTCATCAGCGAAGGCGAGACCTGGTGGCAGCTGCATACCGAGGTTGATTTTATATTCCTTGTCTTCGGGTATGGTGTATTCATTGAAGATTGAACTGACCCAGTAAGGTATACCGCCTCCGGTGTTTTCTATGTGTATGGTTATTGGGAAGACTTTGTTTCCGCTGTCAGAATCTATCTTGATGTGCTTTCCTGTGACAACACTGACTGACAGTGGTCCGCCGGAATGCTGGCTTGCCTGAGATGGTAGTGAACCTCCGATGTCTGTAAGGTGCCTCAGTTCATCGTCATTGACTATGGTGACTGGCTTTACAGCAGTTGTCATGTAGTTGTAGAATATCCTCACTCTTGGACTGTAGGTCTGTGTTATACCCTCTGGAAGTTTTGGTGCGTAGAGGTACCATATATACTCTGCCTTCTCTCCGTCTGTACCGTATCTTGGGTTGGGTGAAATTAAGTAGTCGCTGAGTGGCTGGTATGGTTGTGATTGTATTCCCCCAAATATCCACTCATCGTCGCCGAAAGTGATGACTGTCAGAAGTGCCCTGACGTTATCTGCCTGCTCACCGCCCTGGTTCTGTATCTGCAGCCTTAGCTGAACCTCGTCCCTTGATTCAACGCTTGCATGATCGGGTGCCCAGTCAAGAATAGCTACACCAGGACCCATTGCAATACCGGATGGGGTAGTGCATCCTGCTACAAACATTACTGCTGCTATTGGCAGAACGAGAACCAGTAACTTCAATACTGATGGGGTTTCTTTGCCTATCATTCTCAGACCTTATTATATTATATGTTAGTATTGGTTTATAAGTTTTTTAAGCCTTTACCTACGCCTGTTATCACATCTTTGGCTCTATGATGATCTTTATCTGCTGCCTGAACTCGTACAGGTACTCGACGGATATTATTACATGCTTGGTTGTCACCCTGGGAAGATTCGTCTTTTCGGAGAGCTTGATCTCACATAGCATTGGGGGCGATTCCTTCTTTATCAGGGTAACGTATTTGTTTTTGTCGGTCGTTGTTCCGATGTTAAGTTCCTTTATGGTACAGCTACTATCGGTTCCGGTGGAGTAACACAGTTTACCACCACTGTTGCTATCACATGAATTCTCTATGCCCGATATATTTATGTTCCCGGCCGGAATCTTGGAGTCACATATCACGCTCGATGTTGTTGTTTTATCGGTTTCAATTGTTCCCGCATCCCTGCAAAGGTATCCTTTGCCTTTGTTCTTTATCTTCAGGTTCACGACCGTATTCCCCTCATGACCACTCTGCACTGCTATTGGTTGTTCATCCTCAACGAACATCATGGGCTTCACAGGACCGTAACCAGAGACTATGTAGGAATCCGTCTTCTTGAAGGTTCCCTCATTTATCTGGTTCTGCATGTAATTGTAATCTATGAATGATATGGTACTGAGGCTGGTTGTTTTGTATGGATATGTAACAGAAACCTTGAGATCGCACTCTGTCTTCAGTGGAACATTACTCCTGCTGCCGGCCTTGAGTATCCAGACAACTGGCTTAATCTGACCAGGTAACAGTTCGTCTATTTTACAAAAACAATCGTTGGTGTCTTTACAGTCCTTGAATTCTCCACCATCACAGCTTTTTTCGACCTTTGAGAAAAGTCCGCTGCAGTAGTCGTAAAGGTTGATATTTATTTTTTGATTTTCTTCCTTTATTTTCGTGTTCTTGCCCAGCCTTTGTGGGACAGGTTCCTTGCCTGTATTCTGTACGTATGCGACCAGTCTTATCTGCTGCTCATTGGATACTGTCTGGGGCAGGGCATCAAGACTCTTTATCACTATTATATCGTCCTCGAGTTCAACCACTTTCTCACATGGGAGAAACGGTATGCACACAGTACCCATGCCAGGTATGGTGCATCCCGATACCGAGACTATGAGTATTAGTGCTGGTATTAAAAGTATGATTTTTTTTAATTCCATAGTAATTATTAAACCCGGAAAGTATATATTAATTATGAGAGGCAGGAACAGGAAGGGGCAGCTTGTTTTTGAATTTATCATCGCTGCGATCTTTTTCTTCTACATAGTCTTCTACGTGATAAGCTACCTCAACACAACCGCTGCTGTATTTGCAAATGATTTCTATATCAACTCCTTGGAGTTCAAGGCACTCCAGACATCTGAAACCCTTCTGCATAATGAGGGGATCTGGAACGGTAGTGAACCTATTGTTATGGGACTCGCTGTTGACTGGCCTGTTCTTAACGCGACTAAAATACAGTACATGGAAACCTACTGCTCAGCCAACTACGAGACTGTACTGAACAAACTGGACATAAACTCCAGCAGGGGCCATGGTGTGAGGATAGAGGTCAACAACACAATCGGCAACCTGATGGACTGCGGCTTCCTGCCTGATGGTTTCGTTAATGCGAGGATAGACCGTTTCGCCCTCTCAGATGGCGGTGAATACCTGACCATGATAGTCTGGGTATGGTAGCGTGGTAACACGACGACCCGGGAACTGAAAGAAAACTAACAGGCCAGTCTATAGTCCAACGGATCTGACTCCAAGCATCTTGGATGCATCCAGGGTGAGAGCAACCAGGTCCTTCTTATTGAGGCCATGTATATTCCTGTTTCCTGTGGCACCGGCTGCCATCTTCACTTCCTCTGTGCACGACCTGACATAATTGACAACAGCATCAACTGATTTCTTCATATCGAACTTCTTCCTGAGTTTCGGGTCCTGAGTAGCAATCCCGTTCGGGCACTGTCCCCTGTAACACTCCCTGCAGTACTTGCATCCCATTGCGATCATTAACGGGAATCCCAGGAAAACTGCATCAGCTCCTAGTGCGAGCGCCTTTGCAACATCAGCACCTGTATTGAATCCGCCACCTATCAGGAGCTCCTGTTTAGCCCTCATCTTATCCATAATTCTTCTGGCTTCGGCGAGTGCGGGCAAGGTTGGGACACCGAAGTCATCGAGCATTATCTCGGGTGCTGCGCCTGTGCCCCCGAAATGACCATCTATTGCTATTGCATCAGGACCAGCTTTAACCGCTATCCTGACATCCTCTGGATTACCTGCACCAAACTTTATTATGATCGGTTTTCCGCCAGACACGTCCCTGAGCCAGGATACCTTCTTCTTGATGTCATTAAGGTTCTTCATGTCAGAATGGAATGGTGGGGAATGGACAGGCTTTCCTTTGGGAACCTTTCTCACCCTTGCTATTTCGTCTGTTACCTTGTGCCCGGACAGCAGTCCTCCCTGCCCCGGCTTGGCTCCCTGTCCCATCTTTATTTCAATGGCATCCGCCGACTTGATGTAACTATCATCAACACCAAACCTTCCTGTTGAGTATTGGGCTATAAGGAATTTGGCATACTTCCTCTGTTCAGGAAGCATTCCACCTTCGCCGGTGTTGTCAGCTGTTCCAAGTATGGTTGATGCCTTGGCTATTGCTAGTTTTGCTTCCTTGCTAAGTGCACCAAAGCTCATGGCAGCAAAGAATATTGGAGTGTTAAGTATGATGGGTTTTTTGCTGTTCTTACCTATAACTGTCTTTGATTCGATCTTCTCTCTGAAGTAGTCGACTGGCCTGTTGGATATCTGTGATGGTACAAAAACCAGATCATTAAAAAGTGCTCTGTTCATCTTGGTTGATCTTCCTGCTGTAACAGGTGCCCTGGATAAAAGGGCTCTCTTCTGGATATCATGCAGCCAGACCATAATCATTATTGGAATTTCTGGAATATTAAGCTTTGGTTTTCCTCAAGAAATTCTTGACAACGTCCTCAAGGTCAGGCTTGCCCTTCTCCCTGAGATGATAAGTCACATACACAGAGGGTTTTCTGATGTTAATCAGTTCAGCCAGATCCATCGGAGTCCCTATCACAACAGTGTCGCATGGTGTTTTGTTTATGGTTTCCTTGAGTTCCCTGATCTGTTTCCTGCCGTAACCAAGTGCCGGCAATATGTTCTTTATGTGGGGATACTTCTTGTATGCCTGTTTTATGGAACCCACCGCATAGTTTTCTGGTCTCACTGCTGCCCTTGCACCGAACTTCTTGGCAGCCACCCAGCCAGCTCCGTAGGACATCTCTCCGTGGGTGAGTGTTGGCCCATCCTCAATCACCAGAACCCTCTTCCCCTTAATCTTCCCCGGGTCGCCAACCTCGACAATGGAGTTTGCATGTATTATCTTTGCAGCTGGATTGGTCTTTCTGACATTATCCACCACCATGTTTATTGACTTCCTGTCACTGGTGTTCTCCTTGTTTATCACAATAATATCAGCGAGCCTCAGGTTGGTCTCTCCCGGGTAGTATCTTACGCCATGTCCTGGTCTGTGTGGATCTGCAACAACTATACTGAGGTCGGATCTGTAGAACGGTGTGTCGTTGTTGCCGCCGTCCCATATTATGACGTCAGCTTCCTTCTCTGCCTCCTTTAGTATCTTACCGTAGTCCACCCCCGCGTACACCACAAAACCATTCCTCATATGCTGCTCGTACTCCTCCCTCTCCTCTATGGTGCATTCATGCCTGTAGAGGTCCCCGAATTCGGCAAACCTTTGGCAGATCTGTTTCTTGAGATCACCATAGGGCATTGGGTGCCGCACTATCACGACCCGTTTTCCCAGTCCCTTCAGTATGCTGGATATCCTCCGGGTGGTCTGGGATTTTCCGCACCCTGTTCTCACAGCACATATGGAGATGATAGGCTTCCTTGACCTGAGCATGGTTGAGTTGGTTCCCATGAACACGAAGTCAGATCCTGCTGCATTAACTATACTGGACTTGTGCATCACATTATGGTAGGATATGTCAGAGTATGCGAGTACTGTCATTTCGATTTTGTGCTTCTCTATCAGGTTCTTCAGCTCGGATTCCGGATATATAGGTATTCCCTTAGGGTACATCTTTCCCGCAAGCTCCCTGGGATACTTCCTGCCTGCTATATCGGGTATCTGTTCTGCGGTGAAACACACCACATTATAGGATACGTTGTTCCTGAAGAATACATTGAAGTTGTGAAAGTCGCGGCCGGCAGCTCCCATTATTAAAACCTTCTTTGGCTTCATCTTATCACCTCCGGTATCAGATTTATCATGTCACTGGCCAGCATGCCTGGACCATATTTCTTTGAGGCCAGCTGGCCTGCTGCCCCGTTTATGTAGGATGCTGCACACGCAGCATCTATGGGTCTTACGCCCATTGCCAATAAGGCGCCACACACACCTGCAAGAACGTCGCCTGTCCCTCCCTTGGTCATGTACGGGGTTCCTGTCTCATTGAGGAAGGTTTCTTTCCCGTCCGAAATTACATCAGAATGCCCCTTAAGCAGTATCGTTGCACCCAGCCTGGATGCAAAATATTTGACAAGTTTTACCCTATGATCAACATTGGATCTTGGGTTCTCGTCAGTAAGGGCCTTAAACTCCATTATGTGTGGAGTGATAACCCAGTTCTGTCTTATGATTTTTGTATTCCCCCTGAGCGCGTGTATGGCATCAGCATCTATGACACATGGCCTGTTGGATTTTCTAAGGAACCCCACCACAGCTCTCATGGTCTCCTTCTTTCTTCCCAGTCCCCCTCCTATAACAACAGCGTCAGCGTGTTTCTCCATCTCAATTAGTGTTTTGATTCTGTTGGAATTCAGGAAGTCTCCCTTGAACGGATAGGTTATGAGATCTGGTGAAAAGGATGCTATTATGTTGGCTGCCCTCTCTGGCGCAGCTACTGTGACTAGATCCACGCCTGTTCTATACGCAGCCAGGGCAGCGAATGCCGGTGACCCTGAATACTTTACGCTTCCACCTATTATGAGCAGTTTTCCGAAATCACCCTTATGTGACCAGTCCTTTCTCTTTGGAAACAGTTTTTTGACCCGTGGTTTAGAAACAATTATCATGGTTAAGAATTAGAATCTGTGTTTAAATCTATCACTTATCTATCACTTTCGTTTTTTCCTGGGTCCGGGTACATTATCTATCTGGGCCCTTTGTAGGGTTCCTGAGTAATCAACATACACTGATTTAACGTCAGAGAACTCCTCTATACCTGCCCATCCGGCTTCTCTTGCATGACCTGTTCCTTTTATTCCGCCGAATGGTAAGTGGACCTCTGCCCCGATGGTGCTTGAATTTACATACGTCAGCCCAGCCTCGATCCTCTCTATCGATTCAAAGGCGTTCTTCAGATCATTAGTGTATATGGCAGAACTCAGTCCGTAAATTATCCCGTTCATCACATCTATGGCCTCGTCCAGGGTTTTAACAGGAATCATTGATATCGAGGGGCCGAATATCTCCTCCTGTGCTATACGCATGTCTGGCGCGACATCAGTGAACAGTGTGGGTCTGTAGAAGAACCCCTTCCCATTAATCTTGGCTGGTTTTCCGCCACATAACAGTTTAGCTCCTTCCTTGATCCCTATTCCCGTGTACTCATGGGTCTTTTCAACTGCCTTTGCGTTTATCTGAGGCCCCACATCAGTGGTTGGTTTCAATCCATCACCCAACCTGAGTCGCTTTATCCTGCTGACCAGCATTCTCTCGAATTTGGCCTTGATCTTATGGTGAACAATAACACGTGAAGCAGCTGTGCATCTCTGGCCAGTGGTTCCGTAACCACCCCAGATCACTCCGTCCAGGGCAAGCTCCAGGTCAGCGTCATCCATGACTATTATACCGTTCTTCCCGCCGAGTTCCAGTCCCACCTTCTTCAGCCCGGCTTCCTTTGTAACAAACTCCCCAACCTCCCTGGACCCTGTAAACGAAATGCCGCGTATCTTTTTGTGCTTCACAATCGCAGATCCGACCTTGCTCCCTGATCCTGTTACCAGGTTTATCACACCTTTCGGGACTCCTGCTTTTTCAAGTATCTTGACAAACTCTATCGCACACAACGGGGTATCTGAGGCGGGCTTGAAAATCATGGTATTCCCGCATATCAGGGCCGGGGTGATCTTCCATGAAGGAATGGCCACAGGAAAGTTCCATGGAGTTATCAATCCGAATATACCGACAGGTATTCTCACACTGGTGCAGAACTTGTCCCTGAGTTCAGATGGTGTGGTCTGTGTGAATAACCGCCTGCCTTCACCGGCCATGTACTCGGTGATGTCGATGGCTTCCTGTACATCTCCCCTGGCTTCTGCTATAACCTTGCCCATCTCCATGGTCATTAGCCTTGCCAGTCTCTCCTTGTCTTTCCTCAAGAGCTGTGCTGCCTTAAGTAGTATCTCGCCCCGCTTGGGTGCTGGAAAGTCCCTCCAGTAACCTAGTGCCTTCTCGGCTGCATCAACTGCCCTGTTGACATCATCTGGTGTGCCTGACTGGAACTTTGCTATAACCCGCTCATTGGCCGGGTTCACGTTATCAAAAGTCTCGCCAGAATTAGACTTTACCCACTTCCCGCCGATAAGAATTCCATACTCTTTTACCATACTATCAATATAATATTTGTATTATATAATAAAATATCCCTATCATCGCTATGTTTTGCCGGATATTGCAAGACTGTAATCGTACAGTGCTCCAAGAGCTTTCGCAGCCTTCTCAGGGTAGGAGAAGGTCGGGACGCCGAAGTCCTCCATCGACTTCTTCAGGACCTCTGTGAACCTTCCTCCGGCAGCTATCACAACAACCGGCTTCTTCCCCTGCTCAACAAACGAGGATATGACGTCGGTTATCTCCGCTGTCAGGGTTGGAATCTGGAACAAAGTTATGACAGCTATCATATCCACGTTGTCGTCCTTCATAGCAGCATCCATCGCAACTCTGTATCTCTCAACATCAGCATCCCCTGTCAGGTCTATGGGATTCTTCAGGACCACGTGACTGGGCAGGACCTTCCTCATTTGATCCACGCTCTCTTTTTTCATCTTGGCAAGTTTGAGCCCGTTGTTTATTATCCAGTCAGCAGCCAGGACACCGAACCCTCCGCCGTCTGTTATTATCTGTACCCTGTTACCATTTGGGACGGGCTGGGTTGAAAGCACACGTGCAAAATCAAATATTTCCTCCAGGTTGTCTGCCTCTATCACACCAGACTGCTCAAATGCAGCTGAGTATATCTCTGATACCCCTGCCATGGAGCCTGTGTGGGATGATACTGCCTTGTTACCCTCTGCGGTCTTGCCGCCTTTCAGCGCTATCACGGGCTTCTTGTTGGCAACCTTGCTCACTATCTCATAAAACTTCCTTCCCTGCTTGACACCCTCGAAATATGCGCATATCACCTTGGTCCTCTTGTCGTTGGCCAGGTACTCTATCAGGTCTGCCTCGTCCACATCTGATGCGTTCCCGTATGATATGAACTTTGATATCTTGTAGTTCTTCATGGCCATCCAGTCCAGGATAACTGAACCCAGGGCACCGGACTGTGATATGAATGCTATGCTGCCGTCACCGGGTCTCTCGAGCTTGTATCTTGGAAGGAAAAACGTATCGACATCAGAATGGGGATCATATATGCCAATACAGTTCGGTCCTATCACCCGTATCTTATACTTCTTGAGTATTCTTACCACCGCGTCCTCGAGATCATTCCTTCCTATTTCCTTGAAACCGCCTGATATTATTATCACTGCAGGGATCTTCTTCTTCCCACACTCCTCTAATGTGCCGGGCACAAACTCGGCTGGTATGGATATCACAGCAAGGTCTACTCTTCCGGGCACCTTGGATATACTGGGATAGCATTTGGAACCCAGGATTTCATCAACCTTCGGATTCACCGGATAAAGCTTTCCTTTAAACTTACCCTCGGAGAAATTCCTGAATATTACATGACCTACTTTCTTCGGGTTCCTTGAAACACCTATCACAGCCACTGATTTAGGACTGAAAAAATAATCGAGTTTGCCCATGATAATGTTTTATGTTAGGTGGAATATATAATATAATTACAAGAGCATTTATTTAGCAGACCGGGACAATTATTAAACATGGCCCTACTCAACAATCTCTTCTCTAGACCGGTCAAGGCAATCCCTCTCGTAATGCTATTTTTGATCTACGTTTTTGTGATTTATTTCAATCTCATCCCAATGGGTCTTGGACACCAGGGATTCACTGCCATAATGATATTCATTGCCACTGTCTACTTGTGGGCGACTGAGATCCTACCCCTGCCTGTTTCTGCCCTACTGGCAATCCTCATGCTTGCTGCCTCGGGTTCTGTAACTGTCGCGGACAGCCTGTACGGATTCGGGAGCCCTGTTGTGTTTCTGATAATAATCGGGTTCTTCCTTGCAGTAGGCTTGAGGAAATCCGGCCTTGATAAAAGAATCGCCTATGCCATGTTAAGGAGATCGCACTCAGAGAACACTGTTCTGATAAGTATCATAATAATAACCGGTTTCCTGTCCATGCTGATATCCAACACCGCCACTGTCCTGATCATGATTCCTATAGTGATGCATATAATGCACCAGGTAAGGCTGAACAACAAGGCCCTTCTCCTCGGGGTCGCGTTCGCTGCTAACATTGGTGGGGCTGGTTTGTTGATAGGGACTCCGCCGAATATAATAGGGGCAGAGGCGCTTGGCTGGAACTTCTATGACTGGATGGTGATCTCGCTGCCGTTCAGCCTGATAATGCTCGTTCTCCTCTACGTATCATTCATGATATACTTCAGGCCGAAGCATGAAAGGATCAAGAAGCATCTCATACGGGACTTGGGACCAATGAAAAAAGAGGAAAAAATAACAGCTGCTATAATAATTCTTACCATGATCCTGTGGGTGACCTCACCTATCCACAACATTCCAACCATTGCGGTTGGGTTAATTGGAGGCCTGGTCATGTTCCTATTTATCTACGACTGGCGCTATTTTGAGAAGAAAACCCACTGGGGAACCATAATACTGATAGCCGGAGCTGTATCGCTTGGGTGGGCACTGCAAACAACCGGCGCGGCTGAATGGATAGCACTTGGTTATCTTGGCCTTACCGGCCTGACCAATCCTGTTCTGATAGCCTTCAGCTTCGTGATACTCTGTATGGTCATAACACAGTTCATCCAGAACACAGCGACAGCCGCTATGTTTGTTCCTGTCCTGATCGGTTTATCACAGACCCTGGGCATCCCGGCAGAAATATTGGTCATACCGATTGTTTGGGCCGTCTCCATGACTTTCCTGATGCCGCCAGGCACAGCACCCAACGCAATCGTACATGGGATTGGTAAGATAAAAACAGGGGATATGATAAAGGCAGGAATCATTCCGACCATCTTCGCACTGGTTGTCCTCTTCCTCTACATCAGCTTTATTCTCTGACCAATTTAGCCGGCCTCGCCGATCCCTCATCAATCTAATTTAAGCCACATCATTACAATAATTAACTGTATGTTAAGGGATATAATCGCAGAGAGGTACGATGAGTTGCCTGTTTCTACCATTGGGAAGCTCCTGAAGGTTGCTGCCGAATCCAAGGATGTTATATCACTTGGTCCGGGAGAACCTGACTTTGATTCTCCACCACATATAATCAGGGCTGCCAAGAAATATCTTGACAAAAGGTTCACCCACTATTCGCCTCCTGGCGGAAGGCATGAACTCAAGGAGGCTATTATAAAGAAGCTTAAGAAGGATAATGGAATTTCGGTAGGGCCGGAAAACATAATCGCCACAACAGGCTCGACTGAGGCTATACTTCTTGCGCTGATGAGTACCATTGACCCGGGCGAGGGGGTATTGATACCTGATCCTGGTTTCCTTTCTTACAAACCGACCGTCGAAGTCCTTAACGGAATGCCAATCCCCATACCACTGTACGAGAAGGATAATTTCGAGATAACAACTGAAAAAATGGAAGAAGTTATAATCACTGAGAAGACCAGAGTCCTCATAATAAACACACCATCCAATCCGACTGGAACTGTTTTCAGCAGGAAGACCCTGGAGGAAATAGCTGACTTTGTCAGACAGCATGATCTTCTTGTGATCTCGGATGAGGCATATGAGAAACTGGTGTATGATGACGCTAAGCACATCTCAATGGGGTCGCTTAACGGGATGGGAGATTACGTCATGACACTCCAGTCGTTCTCAAAGACCTATGCGATGCCCGGATTCAGGATAGGTTATGCGGCAGGCCCTGAGAAGATAATCAAGGCCATGACCAAGCTTCATATCTTCACTTCGCTGTGTGCACCAACCATATCCCAGGCCACTGCAATGGAAGCGCTTAAGGGTGAGCAGAAGTGTGTGGAGAATATGCGGAAGGAGTATGACAGGAGAAGGAAGATGATAATCAAGAGGCTGAATGGGATCCCTGGTTTTATCTGCACCAACCCCAAGGGCGCATTCTACGCCTTCCCGAACGTAAAATCCTTCGGGATGAAATCCCTAGAGTTCGCGGAATGGCTCCTCAAGAACGCAAAAGTAGCGACTGTTCCGGGAACAGAGTTCGGGAAGTTTGGTGAGGGTTACATCAGGCTTTCGTATGCAACTGAGTATGGCCTCATTGAAAAGGCACTTGACAAGATTGAAAGAGCTGTCGTGAAACTCAAGAAATGACAACTTATATTTAAATTTGACCCCATCAAGATTATAACCATGGCAAACAATAAATTCTACAAAACAACCAACACCAACGTCCTGAAGATATACAGGTTCCTGAAGACCGCTCAGAGCAATGGAACAGATTACTCCACTGTCGGTGAGATTGCGAGAGGGACAGGCCTGCATAAGTGGACTGTTTCTAGGACGCTTGACATTTGGATGTCTTCTATGGTGGAGATGATTATACCTGAGGAGCTTGAGGACGTCGGCCTTAAACTTAAGCTGGTGAAATTAAGCAACAACAATCTTTCTGAAGAACAGGTCCTCAGACTCCTGAAAATAAGACTTTACTAATATGAATCTATGTTAAACGAATTTTATCCAAATTCCCATTAAGAATAATTGGCTTCATGTCTAAGATTTCATCAACATAATGGATTCTTTCATTTCTTTTGGGGACTGGATTAAACAAGAATATCTTTTTGTCGTGGCCATAAGCAAATCCCATCTCCATCAGGGTGCTTCCGCCAATATAGTTATCTATTCCCTTCTTTTTCAGGTTCAATACAAGAATTGCATCAGACTCCCTTATCAAGTTCCAATATCTCTTTATGAGATTCACGGATATAGATTCTCTAAGGAGAATATCGCCACCATCTCTTTCTTTTTTCTTCATAAACTCTTCATAAGATGATTCACCATCTATTACCTTCTGAGTAAAATATGGTATATTGACATGATGGCCTTTTTCTTCTAACTTCTTTTTGATTTCAATTATTCCTGGGGTGAAATCAAGACTTGAACAGATTGTGATTATCATAATACCAGAGTTGGATTTATCATATAAATATTTTGTCTCACGAGAGGTGGGGATAGTGTGTATTTAACATATAATTATCTGAAATCCACTGCCTTGATGAAGTTCTGCATTTCTATCCAGTTCTCGTCTGCATAATTTCTCTTCTCGGCGTCTTCCATTCTGAGGAATAACCATTTGTTCTGTGGGGCCCTCCAGGCAAGGAAACCCATTGCCCCCGCCCTGTCGCACCACTCTTTGAACTTCTTTAACTTGTCCTTCTGTAGCCTTGGTTTGACCTTATGGGCCTTGCACTCGAAAGCCAGTATCAGGCCTTTCTTCATCGCCAGTATATCAACCGGGTAGAGGTAGCCGCCTGAGGACGCAGTCCTTGAGACAGAGAATCCCTTGTAGTTAAGGAAGTGTATCAAATCGCGTTCAAAACGAGCTCCCTTACGATAAAAGTTCATACTTATCTATGGGGTGGAAGATTTTAATGTATTTAAATATATAGTACAATTATCGAATATGGATAGTGTCACTGACGAATTCTCCCTTGCCAGGAACAAGCTGGCAAAGGATATAATAGGGGAGATCGTCCTGTCAGATAACTCAGATAGTGTGATAAAGAAGTGGAGAAGCATCTTCAAAATATCACAGAAAAAGTTAGCCAATGAACTTAGCATCACTCCGTCTGTGGTTTCTGATTATGAATCAGGTAGGAGGAAGTCGCCTGGCATAAAGGTGATAAGGAAGTATATAGACGCGCTCCTGAAGATAGATGTGGATCGTGGGGGTAACATAATAAGGTCATTTGCAAAGACCAGCAGCTCACATCCCATGATATCCAATGCGATAGTTGACATAAAGGAGTTCTCTGTTGGGATAACGGCCGGTGATTTCTGTAAGTTCCTGAACGCTGTTCCTGTTGTGAGGAACAACCTTGAGAGGGTTGTGTATGGTTACACTGTAATAGATTCCCTGAAAGCGATAACAGAACTGTCATACTCTGAGCTGGTTAAGCTCTATGGAATAACCACACAAAGGGCGCTTGTGTTCACACAGGTTTCCACTGGAAGGACTCCAATGGTTGCAATAAAACTGACCAACCTCAAGCCTGCCCTGGTTGTGCTGCACGGACTTGATGTGGTGGATGATGTTGCAAAGAGGATATCTGAGGTTGAGGGTATTCCTATGGCTGTTTGTAGGATGGATAGTGTTGATAGAATAATAGCAAAACTCAAAGGGATCGAATAATCTTCATATAATATTCATATCTTCTTTATATCACACTTAACACCACTACCCTTTATCTCAGCTATCCCATAGTATCCATCGTAGAATGGTCCTGGGTAGAAAAGGGTTGAATTGCCTATCTTATCTATGTTTCCTGATTCATGGATGTGTGCTGATATCACGAGGGTTGGCTGCTTTTTGGTTATGAAATCTCTTATGGCCTGGGAACCAACATGCTGACCGCTCATGGTCACATCAACTTTGGTATTTTTTGGTGGATTATGAACAACCAACACGAAGTTGTTATCCTTAACGCTCTTACCAAGAACACCCAGGCTGCTCATTGTCTCTTCCTCTGTTGGTTCGAATGTGGTGTTAAATGGTGTGGAAGCACCACCAAAACCAAGGAATTTCATTCCCTTAAAAGTATTAACCTTGTTATGTAGGTTCACTCTGTAATCATCAAAGAGCTCAACTATTTCATAGGGATCATGGTTTCCTGGTACACAGTACATTGGTAAATTAAAAGCCAGCAGCTTCTGCAAAAGCATATCAGCAACATCAATCTGGGAGAAGCCGGGTGGTTGGTTAAGCATGTCTGTAAAATCACCAGGGCATATCATTATATCGAACTTTGATGTATCTATCTTACTGAGCTTCTCGAAGGTTTTCTCATAGTAACCATGGATGTCAGCTATAACCAATATCTTCATAAAATCACACCGCTTCCATATTAACAATTATTAGTTTATATTAGATGTTGTTTTAAAAGCATTTATTTTGGATGGATTATGAGATTTGCGAATCTTGTTAGGATGGGTCAGTTGTGGGATAGGCGAGCGTAGCGAGTGAGCCTTTGAATGCTTGTTAGCAGACCCCATAGGGCGACTGAAGGGAGAGTCGGCGGAGGGCTTGATTGGTTTATAAAATTAACTTTTAACAAATAATTATGACACTTAAAGAAAATCTATTAAGAGAAATGAAAAACCTTGAAAATGCAGTAGATTTGGCTGCAGGTTATACAATAGGCGGAGCATATGGCGATGATATAGAACAAGTTCGTCTATGGGAACAAAAAGCAAGAGAATTAGTTGTAGAATATAAATCCATAGCTCAGAAATTAATTGAAAAGGAAGAACAAAAAATATCAAGCCCGTAGCCGATTTCTGCTAACAACTGCTTTTCTATAGTTTTGTTCTTATAGTATTCTGTTCTGAGTGGTTTTGTGTGTGTATACATACATATACACATATTCTCCAGTGGAAATGTGGTTTATTGTTAAACCATACAGTAGTTCCGAAAGTGCTTGGTTTTCAGTGGAATTGGGTATTTTCTAGCCTGACACTTGGGCCGAAGTGTCAGGGAATCCTGATCTTGTTAGGGTGGGACAGTTGTGGGGTAGGTGGGGAGCACTAGCGACGAAAGCGCAGCGTCCCCAAAATCGAAAGATTTTGAGTTCTTCAGTTGGTAATAGTTTCTTAAATAGATAAATTTTCTAATTATTATCATGAAGTGGTATGCAATAAGCGGTTCTTGGAGAATTACAAATGATGAAGTGAAGAGAGATGTAGAAAGAACGGTTGAAAAAATAATTTTAGCTGGAGATGGAATAATCACTGGTGGGGCTTTATGTGTTGATTATTTTGCAACGAATGCTGTTCTTAGAAAGGGGGATCCAAGAAGACAGCTAAAATTATATCTGCCAATAAAATTAGAAAATTTCTGCAAGTATTTTTTTAAGAGAGCTGAGAGGGGGGTTATCACTAGAGAACAGGCTGAAATGGTAACATCACAATGGAGGGAAGTGGCAAGAATATGTAAGGATTGTATATCTGATGATTGGGGATATAACGAAGCAAATATAGAAAGCTATTATGAGAGGAATATAAAAATTGTGGAGGATTGTGATATTTTATATGCTTTTCAAATAAATGATAGTAAAGGCACGCAAGATGCTATAGATAAAGCAAAAGAATTGGGAAAGGAAATTCACGTAAAAAAGTATTATATTGGTGCCAACTAAAGAATTCCACTTCACTGTAACAATATTATTTATGGTGGTTATTTGGGTCTGGTGGTGTGTTGGGCATCTATCCTACCGGCATAGCAGAACGCCACGCACGTTAGGTTTATATACGATTCTGAGAAGTTTTTCTATGGGAGGGGATGTTATGGATTATAAATTAGAAGGTAAGGGTTCGATTGTTCATGAGAACAAGAATACTGGAGAAGAGGAAGAAGTAATTAGAATAAAAAAGATTCTTTTGAACGAATTTAAAAACCAAACTGGATTCGGTACTCCTGGTGAGGATTTTAATAGATTGCCAGTGGATGTGGTTTTCGATGGTATAATCGTTGAAGGTCAAGTTTTATCAACTGCTTTCAATGAAGAACATTATCCTGTCGGTACTGATTTCAGTCCTTACCTTATGGGAAATGAGAAAATGATACTGGTTTTAAATGATGGGAGAAAAATAACATTGAACAAACTATCATTTGATCCTGCGATCAGTACAAAGAATGGGTTGGGGATAAAGGATACAGAAATTCGTGCCCATCTAATAGAAGAAGGTAAGTGAGTTACCTTAATAAGATAGGACTCGATTAAGAGGGGAGGGACAGGGTAAAAGTTTACACCCCGGCTAGCCCAGAGATGATGTAACGTCTTATAAAACTATCTATCTTATACATTATAAGTGATGACTATGCCAACCAAAGAATCGCAGCAGAGAGAATACAAACATCTTCTCCAAATAGGCGAGCCCATGGAGATCTGGACACCTGACGGTTGTTATAAGGCCCCTGGACATATTGACAAAAACAAGATGCCTGACAGTCTAACCCTCCCGCAGGTAATTATTGAAGCAGCAAAAAGGAATCCAAGACAAAGAATCATGACCTCGGGGGAATGGTACCAGATTAGAGAGAAGCTTCAAGAAACAACCCCTGACGTGGAAAAAATCATGGTTTCAGGTTCTTATGAAAGAACATCAACGATCCTCGACTTTGACCACGGCAAGAAAAATAAAAAAGATAAGTATTTCGACGGCCTTCTAATCCAGATTCCAAAAGTTGATGACGAAGGGAATTTGTCAGTAGATGAAAAGGGTATTCTGAAGGCAAGGCATTTGTGGGAGATGGCACTTCCTTTGAAATCTGATCATGTAAATAACATGCCACCCGAACTTGACATGTTCATCGACACCATATACGGCATGAAGGGTGTAAGAAAGGAACTCCCTAATTACGCTTACATTTCCATAACCCCCGAAGGTTTAAGGAATCTGCTTCGTGGCGACTGGTCTTGGCCTGACCACGAGAGCAGGCGTGTCGACGTCAGTGGCCTTTGGGAGCCGCTCAACCCGGACGAGGACGTATCTGCCCGAGCCGCCGTAGATTAGTATTGCGGTTTGGTTGGGGAATAACAAAGTCGAAACTTACTTATTAAATTAAATTGTATTTCTAGAGTCTGGTAAAATTATCTCTCCCACCGGTATATAGTGTTTAACTTAACTTCGCTGGTATAAAGTAATTTATGCTTAATTTTATGTCCCTTCAGGTAATTATGTATTTTCTTTTCGGGAGCAGTCCACTTGCTTCTTATTTTTGACATCAGTTCGCTTCGCTTCTCGGACGTGAATATATCAGTCATCTCTCTTTCTCCACACTATATCCCTTGCTCTCCAGCAGCTTCCTGGCCTTCTCAATCTCACCGTCTTCCTTCTCAAGCATCCCTTTCAGCGTCTTGAAGAATGGGCTTTCCCGGATCTCCGGGTTTTCCTTGCAGGACTCGTAGAGCTCCTTTATGTGCTTGGTTGCTGTCCTTTTCGCATCATCCAGTATCTGCCTGGACTCCTTGTCATTTTCTAGCTTGCTGCCTATCTTCTCCTCTATATACACCATGCCCAGCAGCTTGAGCAGCCAGTTATATATCTCGAGCTCGGGGTTGTACATAATATCTGGTTATCTGTTGGTTGCTGCAAATAAGAAGATATTTATTAATAGTTCGGAAAATTTAGATTAAAAAAATTCATGATTATTCTAAGTCTTCCTCTTATTGAACTTGCATCGTTTGTTCCCTGAACCGACATTCTAGAATATTCCAACAAATCAAAATCGGCGGAAGTTAAATCATCTTCAGCTCTTTTTCTATTTTTAACAACGCTTTCTATGAATAATTCAATTTTCTCTCTTCTAATGTCATCCAATCTTCCTTGTTCATTCGCTGCTCTAAAAAGTAAATAATAGATTGTAATATTGGCTTGGGCCCGAAGAATTTTATCATTATTATGGAAAACAGTATTCATAATAT
>DAOUYM010000008.1 GCA_030666115.1 Candidatus Aenigmatarchaeota archaeon | reverse complement strand
GAGATCGCTCTACATGGATGACGTCCTCTACACACTCTCCAACAGGATGCTGAAGATGAACAGCCTGATCAACCTGGAAGAGATCAACAGCCTTGACCTTCCATACTATTACAAGTACTACCCGGTCTACAGGGGTGGTGGGATAGTGGATGGTGGTATGGGGATCATGGAGATAGAGGCGACACCACCAACACCGCCCGGGTTTTAGATGGGATTTTAGATAGGGTTCCAGATAAAAGAAACCAAATATTAATCAACTGCACTAAACATTAATCAACTGCATCAATCATCTGAGGCATTTGCTGCAGATCCTGGGCCTTCTGGTCTTCATGAGGTCCTCTGTCATCTTCTCGTATCTCTCAAGGTGTTCATCTGAGCAGAAATCCCTCCTGAACTTACCGACCAGGCCGTATACCTCAACCTCTGCCTTTATGCCATCACCCTTCTCTATTACCTTTTTACAGAGGGTGCATTTCTTCTTTCTTCCGAACATGCTTTAGATATGATATGTGTAAATAAAAATCTTTATAACCAATCACACACAAATTCTAAGCATGGCTAAAAAGGACTCGCGAAAGAAGGCTGCCGGGAAAAAGAAGCCAGCCAGGAAAACAAAGAGGATAAAGGGGGAACCCGCCAGATCAGTCAGATCCACCAGATCCACCAGACCAGCCCGGCAACAACCCCAACAACCATATTCTGGGTCTCAGAGATCATTCGAGCAGGGAATGGAGGAGTTCGGCACGGAAGTGAGCAAGCTGGGCGATAGGTTCGGAAGGCACGTGGAGAAAGGGGGAAAGGAATGGGAAGCCAGGGGCAGGGATCTGGAATGTGGCTGGAACAAGACCCTTGGTGCTGCTGGTCCTTTCATATCCAGTTTCATAGGTATAGTCTTCCTCACGATCCTGCTCTGGATATTCAACTTCATGAGTGTTCCTCTAGGGAGTGGGTTCCTAGCGGGTCTCTATGGTTTCATGTTAATCAACATCCCTCTCTTCTTCGTGTTCTTCCTGTTCTTCTCCTACACTTCCTACTTCCATAAACATAACAGAAGGGCATACCTTCCGATATCCCCCATAATAGTGGCAATAGGGATAACCATAGGGTTCTGGCTCCTGATGTCAGCTATTGACCTGATCAGCATCTCTTTCGCTAACATCTACCTCAACAACATCGCTTATTTCATCCAGTTCAACCTCTTCGGGATATTCATCGGGTTCCTGTTCCTCGGATACCTGGTCCTTCTGGTGGGTATGGGAATGGGGAAGTTTGGTGATTACAGCTGGCATCAGAGATGGAGCGAGTGTTATGCAAACCGGATTGAGGAGGTTAACATGGTTAAGAAAAAATCCACGAGACCCGCCAACCAGAGGCACACTGAGACAGGAATAAAGCGCCTTTACAGGTCAGGAAAGGACAAGATGCTTGGAGGCGTGTGCGGCGGCATAGCCGAGTACCTGGGCGTGGATCCTGTCCTGATAAGGCTGATCTGGGTGATATTTGCCCTTGGATGGGGAACCGGTATACTGGCTTACATAATAGCCTGGATATTAATACAAAGGAACCCGAGGGACGCTAAGAACTGGGACTAGAATTGAGACTGAACTCCCAGTAATTTAGCTGATTCCGGCTGGTTCTGGGTGATTCTGGACTATTCTGGGCACATCGCTTGCATCGTGTTCTGGGAGAATCCGGCATAGGGAAAACATATCCTTAAAGTTATAGTTTGGAAAGAATCGTTTGGAAAGAAATCTTTGCAGTATAAAAATCCATTTAAAAGGGCTGGACTATAGAATATATTACCAAGGTGGTGGCTGGTAGGAGGTTCTCCTGGCCATCCCTTGATGGTAATTTCTTTGTTCTTATGGTCCTTTGTTCTTATTATACACGATCTGCGTACTTCTTGACCATCTCTCCGATCCCTATCGATACCTCGTTAAGGATGGCTCTCTTGTTGAATCCTGCTGGAATATCTATCTCAAACCTATCAACAACATTGGTCATGAACCCGTCGTGTGCTTCTTCTGCACCAGTCACCGCAGATGGGACATCATATAACCTGGACAGCAAATATTCACCCAGAGTGTGGTTCTTAAGATTCAGTATATTGGTTCTGGTTGAATTGTTGTTTTTAGCACCAACGAACGAGTAAAGTCTATCAGGGACCTCTTCCAGAGCCTCCATGAGATCTTTCTCTCTTTCTTTATTCTTAATATCCTCGAAAACAAATCCCAGTATCTCAGATGTGATCCCACCTCTCTTTTCTTCTATATAGGTATTGAGCATTTTTCCGAGCACCTCTGAGATCATTCCATAACCAACAGTGTTATTGATTTCTTTTGGTATTATTATTCCAAGCTCTCCTGCAACCTTTGGTATTGAATTAGAACCCAGATCAGTATCATAAACGGCAAAAAGCGCGAAATCTGATCTTGATTGGCTATTAACATAAGGTATTTCCTCGGCGCCCATTATACTTGTGGTGGACTTTTTTCCTGTGGGACTGATCCTCTCCCTTTCAATACCCTCCAGAAAAGACCAGTATTTTGCAGGATCTTCCATGATGTTGTTGTAGATGCTTCTGGCTATCTCTCTCACATGGGATCCCTCAACCTCACTGGCGCTGAATGGCATGATATCACTTGTTTAAAACTTGAATTACCCCTTTATAAATGTTGTTTTTAACTACTTTACAGTGAGATATAGTGTTTTTATATTTTCTTATGTGGATTTCGATCTGATCTGGTTAGCTACCCAACTGATAACTGATAATTGATTAACAGTAAATTTTATAAGGAGATGTGTCACTAAGACGTCAGAAAAAACCCACATAAGACACAAAAGACAGGCACATTCACGAGTAACTGCCTGACAAATCACTTGCTGAAGCTCTTGAAGACGCTTCTCATGACCAGGTAGATCGCACCCACCACAATCATGTAAACAATGAAGCTGCTCAGGGCGAAAGTGGCTATCGCCTGCCCTGTGGCACCGAAACTGGTCTCCAGCGCAGCACTGTTCATGCTGACCGCCAGCGGTTCACCCAGCCCGGAGAAGTCTATGTAACCGGTTGCTATCAGTCCCAGAACCAGGGAGAGTATGAGCGTCTTTCTCATTACCATATAATATTAATTGTCCGGGCCTGTTTATATTCTTTTACAGAATGGCCAGAAGGACTTCGGAGGGCTCTGGTTAGGTTTCGGTTAGGTCCTGGTTAGGACCCGGCTCATGCCCAGACCCCTATCCTGACCTCATGTGTTATCTCCTCGAGTATGTTGGTGGTGTTGACCTGGCTGAGAATGAAGTTGAAGTAGTACGTCCTGTTCTCGATCGGTGGCAGCACGAAATCAAATATCTGGCTCTGGTTGGGTTCCAGGTTCGAGTAGACGTGGCTCTCGCTAAAGACCGATAGCATGTCTCCCATGTAGATGGTCATCTGGACCATCGGAGCAAAGCTGAGGTTGCCTGTGTTCTTCACGCCGACTGTTATGTTGCTTATCGATCGGTAGAAGGGCATTATGTGGAAGTACGTGTATCCGCCAAGGAAGGGCGGGGGCTCCTTGTAGTAGGAGGCAGTCGGGGTCTTAAGTGTATTCCCCTGGCCATCCTCCAGCGTGAAGACGTAGGTCCAGTTACCTGTCTGGTTCCTTTCCGGTATGTCTATGACCTTGGATAAGCTGGTTGTAAGCGCCATCTCCCCGAAGTCGATATCAGTTGAGAATATAGAAAGGTCATTCCTGATTATTTCAAGCTTCAGCTTGGGTGAAAACACGACAGGTCCTGTGTTCTTTACAGTGACTGTTGTGGTGTTGTCCTCCTCCTTTATCGCCCCATACGTCAGCTCACCGACAGGCTCACCCGGATTCTCAGGATTTATGTTAACCCACTCACACTCGCTGCTCACGCATTTTATCATCTTGTCCGAATCACCAAAACAGAGGCTGAAGCACAGGTCACTCGGTTCAATCAGGTTCCTGTTCCCCACATAGCAGTTCTGCGTCCCCAGGATCAGTCCGCACTTGCAGTCACTGTCTGTCTCGCAGTGGACTATCTCATCGTGCGTGGGTTCTGTGCACCCGCTGACCATTACGATAAAAACTAGCAACGGAACGAGCAGCCAGTATTTCGGGGTGGTCATGGTTATTATTTGGTCACTCTGGGATAAAAATAAAACTTCGCGGGATAAATAAATCATGGAAAAAGATTACATTGGAATATCTGGATTTTGAGAAGAAAAACACTGAAGAAACACCAAAAGAATAGATTTTATTTCTCATTCATCCTTGTCGTCTTCCTGCTCGTTTTCATCGTCCTCTTCCTCATCCTGATCCCCATCGAACTCATCAAACCGGACTTCCTCACTTGTCATTCTAACACCCCCTGGTTAAGAACAAGAATAATATGGACGATGGGTTTAAAAGCGTAACTAAAACATGAGCCGTGTAATCGATCACTTCTTCCTGGTTCCGGTGTTGGTTTTGGTTACCTTCTTGGTTGCTTTGATTTTCTTCTTTGAGGCGGCTTTCGTGGATCTGGATTTGCTGGCCTTGGGCCTGATCTTCTTTCCGCAGCCTGAGCAGAAGCTGTCTGTGTCCTGGTTCTCTGTACCGCATCCCGGGCACACTATTACCTTTACTATCTTCGGTGTTCCGCCTGAGCCTGTAGCGCCTGTGACAGGAGAGGACCTGGATAACTGGGTTGCTGGTCTCATGGGTGTTGGCCTTTCGCCTGGTGCGGATGTTGCTGATGCTGCTGATGATGTCTGCGCTGATGCCTGGTCGCCAGAACCAGGTGTCATGTTGCCCTGCTCTACGTGATGCGTCTCTGCCTGGTCCATCACCTGCTGGGCATGCCCGGACTGGAGGAACCTGTCCCTGGACTGGGAAACCTGCCTGGCATGGGATTCAGACGGGTAGGCAGCAAAGTACCCAACACTCCTCATCGTCCTCCTGCCCTTTATCGCTCCTATCCCTGTTACAAGGAGCCCCACAAGGGTGACACCGCTGGCCATCTGGAAAGCAGCCGGGTCAGATCCGCCTGTAAGGAATAGGTAGACTCCTGTTATGACAACTATTATACCGATGAGAAAAATCCCGATCACGCTGGCGTATTTGCCCATGATTATAATTATATGACCCCACTTAAAAATCTACTCGCTTTTCTTCATCTTCTTACTTGGCTTAGAAATTAATGATAAATAGTTATGCGCAGATAAATCTTCTAATATTTTAGTGTCTCTGCTTTGAGATCTTCTCTTAGCTACAAGTTCATTTATATATTGTCCTTCAAGATGAATTGTATATTCCTCATCATCTGTAACAAGACTGTCTATTATTCTTTCCACTAAGTTTGCTTCTGCTCCTTGTAACATACTTTCTTTAACAAGATAATCAAAGTTTTTCTTAGCCTTATTTATTTCTTCACTCAGGATACCTAATTCATTATAAATTGACATACTGATACTTCCCGGTTTCGAAATTATCATTTTCGCTTTCGATATAGATGTATATAAATCGCTCTTTTTACATATTTTTTTCCCACCAGGTTTAAAAAAACTGCCATATTCAGCATCCATGAAATAATTCATTGCCTCTGCGTATCTCCCTTTTCTAAAGAGATCCATGCCTTCATCAAAAAGCCTTTGACAATTCTCTTCGCTTAAAACTCCACACTTAACCATTTTCTCACCTCACAGTTTATTACTAAACAGTAGTTTTGCTACTATTTAAATATTACCCCCTACTTTGGTAGTGGTAATATGAAGGTTTATAAATGAGAAAAATAAGAATAATCATATGGAAACGAAGATTCTGAACCAGATCGGGATGACTGACTCTGAAGTGAAAGTTTATTTCACATTGCTGGAACTGGAATCGAGTACAGTGGGACCAATTATAGAAAAGGCAGGGGTTCCTGACTCCAAGATATACGCTATCCTTGGGAAGCTGAAAGAGAAGGGACTGGTCAGTTTTGTAATAAAGAATAATGTGAAGCATTTCCAGGCAGCTGATCCGAAAAACCTTGTAAACATACTGAATGAGAAAGGGCAGGAGATTGAAAAACAAAAAAGGGAATTAGAAGAGAATATCATCCCCCAGATAGAAAAAAGAAGAAAACTCACTGAAGATAAGCAGGAAGCGACTGTATATGAATCATATGCTGGAATAAAGGCAGCCTTTAATCTCATTCTGGAAAACCTAGAAAAGGGTGAGGAATATCAGGTTTTTATGTTGGGGGATTCCTTGAAAGAAAAGAGAGTGATACGATTCTTCCAGAACTATCACAAAAAAAGAATAAGTAAAGGCATTGGAGTCAGGTTGCTTTCCCACACCGAATACAAAGACATTGTCAAGAAGCGGCACAAATACAAAGCCATGGAAATCAAATTCACCAACCAGACGATCCCGATAGGAACATTCCTCTTTAAGGGTTATGTAATGACAGTTATATGGGAGGGCAAACCAACGGCGTTTGTCATCAAGTCAGGGAAGAATTACGAGCATTATAAGGATTTTTTCGAAGCGTTGTGGAATTCATAATGTTCTAAAGTCAAGAATTTAAGATCTGCCCTATATATCGGTTTTGTTCCCGTGTATGGAGATGCAAGCTTTATAAACGTTAATGACCGAAACCTTTAAATACTCATCGACGATGTATTAGCCACCAAGGGGTGATATATATGCAGAAATATTTGGCTGGAGTATTGAGCGCAGTACTACCTGGCCTGGGACAGGCATACAACAGAATGGCAGTTAAGGCTGTTGGTCTGATAGTGGCTTATGCAGTTACTATCTGGGCAACACTCAACGTCCACGCATGGATAGCTATACTGCCTGCACTGATCTGGCTCTACGCAATCTACGAAGCTTATGCAGTCAGAAAGGGAATGTAAGCGTGTTTACTCAGGTTTAGGTCCAGGTTTTGGAAAAGGTTAAATTCCCATACTCCAAAGAATAACCATGCCCGGTAAGACAGGCATAGAAGAGGAGTTCGGGATTGACCTGGATGTCCAGGACCCGGATTTAGGTAAAGTTATTGCAGCTTCAATAAGGACAGAAGAGAAGCAGGCCCTATTTTACTCCGAAATGGAGGGGGTACTGCACAATCACGATATTATTCATTTTTTCCGCTTTTTATCCAAGGAGAAGAAACTGCAGAAAGAGATCCTTGAGAAGGCTAAAAAAGACCTCGAGAGCGGCAGCAACTGGCCTCGTGTTGAGTATGATTACACTGACCTCGAAACCGCCTTCCATGCCCTGGATAAACTAAGGGAAAAGAAGCTCAGAATGGATGCAGGCGACGCAGATACAGTATCCAGGGCCGCAGAGGGCGAGGAACAGGTCTGGAGGTTCTATGAGAGGCTCGCGGACGCCCTTAGAGGGGGTGGAAATGACTTCTTCAGGGCACTCTCTGAGCGTGAAGAAAGGCACCATGAACTCATTATAGCGATACTGGACATGCTCAAACAGGCCGGAATTGAGCAAAAAGACCAGGAAAAAGGTCAAGAATAAGCCTATATAGATATATGTTCTCATGAACTAATCCAAACCAGTCCAGGTTAATCCAGATTAGTCCAGATCAATCCAGCAGCCCGCCTTTGCACAGATCCACTACAATGAAGAGGACAGCTGCGAATATTATTATGTTGCCTACCAGGTCAGCTGGTGGTGGGAATGTTTTGGTTATTTCAGTCAGCTTCAGAACACCACCAAGAACAGCTGCAATAACTGCCCCTGACACGGTCTTGTAGGGACCCTTAAGGAGTTTGGCTGCACTGTTCAGAACCTTTGCGAGTTTGTCAAGGGTAGTGGACTTTGCCATGTTTATAATTTGACATGGACCGGATATAAAGATTTATTCAGAAGGGACGGATTTATTAAACATTGAGCCTATCAATTGTTATGATATACGATAAGGAAACGCTGGAACGAATGTATAAGGAACGTAATCTCCCATGGGATGACGGTAAACCACGCGGGCAATTAGTTGATTATGTCAATGAAAGCAACCGGTGCCGTGCTTTAGATGTGGGCTGCGGGACCGGAACAGATGCAATCTTTCTTGCACAAAACGGTTTCAGTGTGAGCGTGATTGATATTTCTGAAGAAGCTATAAAGATTGCAATATCAAAAGGGCAAGAAGCAGGGGTAAACATAGACTTTAAAGTAGGGGATGTTCTGAACATGCCGTTTGAAGATGAGACGTTTGGGTTTGTGAATGATAACGGATGCTTCCACCAGTTAAGTAAATCTAGTTGGGAAGTTTTTGTAAAAGAGATTGCCAGGGTAATGAGACCAAAAGCAAGATATTTAATGAAATGTTTTTCAGATAAAGAGCCCCCCAATCCCAAACTTCCGCATAGGTTATCAGAAGAAACAATCAGGAAATGTTTTTCCGGAAAATTCAATGTTTTGCACATAAGACCTATTGTAATAGATGGAAGAATTCACGGAGATCATAAAGGATATTCCTGTTTGATGGAAAAGAAGTGATAAAGTGATATAAAGTTTAGGCAGAAACCGGAACAAATAGAAAACATATTAAAAGAGACGGATAATTATAGATTAGTGGGTGATAGCTTGAACATTCCTTTATTTGCTGGTGTAATCGTATTTCTGATAACTGTTTTAGGTCTGGGAATCGGGTTATCAGAAGCTGCAATGAATCCATACCCCCCATTTTGCGAGAATCAGGGTTACATTGTTATCCAGGATAACGGAACAGGTTATTGTGATTTTGGCGACGGGGTGAAATGCGAGTTGAGGGAATTCTACGATGGTAAATGTGGTCAGGAGTATAACACAGGTAATTTTGAATGCGTAAAGGAAGGGAAGCCTGTTTTTAGTTTCGATGAATGCTGCGAGGGACTGGAACCAACCCCGATGCAATGTGGACTTACGTTTTGGGCTGGACAAACGATGTGCAGGAAGTCACCAGACACTCTGCAGAGATTCTGGGAATGGTTCATGTGCCTGTTCGGTTATAAAACGTGGTAGGACGCGGTGAGATGGAAGACGATAAGATAACGCTGGACAGGAAGACCTTCAAGACGCTATCTTCTGATACGCGTGTGGGGATACTCAAGAGCCTGTCCAGGAGAAGGAAGATGCTTACAGAGCTTTCAAAGGAGTTCGGGATGTCGCCATCCACTATTAAGGAGCACCTGGACAAGCTGGCCAGGGCAGATCTTGTGGTGCAGAAGGATGACGGCCATAAATGGAAGTATTACGATCTTACCAGGAAGGGAAAGGACGTCCTCAATCCCGGCGAGACCAAGATCTGGATCGTTCTAGCCCTCTCAGCGCTCGCCATCATCCTGACATCGTACGACTTCATCCAGAACATTGCTTACGGTGGAGGACAGTTCCTTTCAAGCGCCCCAGCTGTCGCTGAAGCCGCGGATAAGATAGCAACAGGTCTGCCAGGCAACGCTGTAGTCCAGCCCCTTATCGTGCCGCAGTGGCACATAATCTCGTTCGTTGTGTTCTCGGTAATCCTGGGACTGAGCCTGGGATACGTCCTGGCAAAGAAAAGATTCTATGCATTCCAGTGGGAATAAACCCAGACGCCAGAACGTATTAAATTACATTGTTGGTGGTTCATAAGGACCAGAGCAGTCCTTCCAGTATGTACATAAATCAGGTCCTGGACCCTCTACTTCTGCGCACACATCCAGATCTATACATTCCAGATGGGTTTCTGGCTCGGGCTCTGGTTCTGGGTCTGGCTGACAGTCCTCGAGACAGGTACATGATTCACCTGTAACAGAAACAGGAACCTCTACACACTGCTCACTCTGACAGATCAGGTGTGTCTCTTCTTCCACACAATCTGAATCGATTTTACATGCCTCTCCACTAACAGAGGCCGCGACCAATTCGCACGTGTCTGATTTGCTGCATATACCACGCATTGCAGGTTTTTCCTCGGGGTGGTCTTCGCATGATCCTGCGCATCCAAGTGCTGGTGGTCCTCTTAGTCCTAGGTAAGCTGCCACATAGCAATCATCATCCCTGAGATCTATCTGGAATGTTCCTTCACATGCACCAGGAATACCTGCCCCTGTCCACTCCCTGTACCATTTATTTGTCTGGGTAAACGTGACGTCCCAGTCCCTCCTACGGCACGGGGTACACGCAAGGCTCTCTGTTCCCGACGAACGTGCGTTTGCTGTACACAGTCTGTCATACTTTGGTGGCCAGATCGTGGTTTCTATCGCACTCTGTTCCGGATCCAGGTTTGGACAAGAACACCAGTTATAAGTAATTGTTATTTCTTCATTGAGACAGTCCTGATCCGTTGTCATTGCCTCTATGTATATATCATCAGTTACACCGTAAGGGAACTGGCCGGGCCATTTTGGATTCATCCAGTGACCTACAAGTACCTTTATGTTATTTCTATCGCAGTTGCCCATGCACCTTGAATCACATTCCCTGATGACAAGATCGTACTTACACGTGCAGTCTCCCAGGCATGTTCCTGGATTGGAGTATTGATGCCAGTCCACTCCCACACACTTGGACTGTGGTGGTGAATCACAATCACTATTCTCCTCACATTCCTCACCCGGATCAAGCACACCGTTACCGCACTCTTCCACTACACAGTCATCCCATGTACTGCACGCATCACCAGGAGTTCCCGGCTCAACTGGTTTGCATATATCCAGGTCGTAATCACATATCTTATCGAAACAATCTGTGTTGAAATCGCATGCATCTCCCTCTTCATATATCGGCCTCTCCTCACAGGTGAAGCTCGAATAATCGCAGATATCATGCACACAATTATCCCACACAGAGCACTCATCTACGTCTTCACCCTCAACTATCACACACTCTTCTGTCGGGTAATCGCACTCGGTGTGTGTACACCTCGGGTCATCCTCTATAATATCCTCAAGCACGCAGGAATTCTCTGTGCATTCGCAGGAATCCAGGCACTCGTTTGGAACGTCGCCTGTGTACTGGTACCAATCGGGTCCTACGCAATGATCTTCGCACCCTGTCTCAGGACAATCGATGGCACTGCAGGTTGTTCCGTACCAGAGACCGACCAGCCCAAGATCAATTACACCAACCTTACCATCATGGTTCACGTCTGCTCCATTACACCAGTCAGGACCAACACAATCATTCCTTCCGTAATTGTCATCCACTATAACCAGATCGTCACCATCAATTATATCATCACCGTTCGTATCAGGACACTCGTCATCACTTGGCGCGATCTCACACTCAGCCCCACACTGATCAATCACACACCTGTAAGTGAATTCATCATATTCACAACCGCAGAATTCATTACAATAGCCATAGGGGTCTCTTGTACCAAGTTTTTTGCCGCTTGGCTCACACTCTGAGGTTGTCTGATCGCAATCAGTATCCTCGTCACACTCTGCTTCACATGCCCTTGTTGAACCATCATAATAGAATATCCCGTCAGTGTCGTCATCGTCCGCACATGCATGCTGTACCGTGTCATCACCCTCTGTGCAGTGACCGCTGCTCTGACCATCTTCAACACATTCGCTGTTGAACAGATCCCTGTAATCGAATGTGTCCCCGTTGTTATCGGGATTGAAGTAACATTCAGCAACCCCGTCTATGTCGTTGTCACTACAGTCAACCTGGTCCCCATCCTCACAGTGCACACCACCCTCTTCACTACAGTACTCCTGGCCATTGCACCACAGATCGTCCCTGCAGTCAATAAGGGATGAGGCAGGCAGGCAGCTTGTGCTTCCCTGATCCTCATAGCATGATTCTGTGTAGTGGCGCTTGTAGTAGGTGTCCTGGCAATCGTCATAGTTGTTATCTGAACAGTCCTCTATCTCGTTATCTGTATCATCATCACAGTATACACCATCCGGGTTGCAGAAACCCTGGTCATATGTCCTGACCTCACCATCACAATACTCAGTGTAATAATAACAATCCTCAAGGAAATTGTCATAACTGTCACAGTACACACCGACCGGGTTGCAGAAACCTATCTCCTCCCAAACTTCGACATCATCGCAGTAGTTCTCGTGGTAGTAACAGTTCTCAATCTCTTCCGGTGGCCCCTCAACACATGTGACATCTATGCAGACACCCTCAACGTGCATTATGTCATCGCCTTCACAGTAGTCCCTGTCCAGATAGTCGCAATCAATATCCTCATCACACTCACCACAATCGGGGATGAATGACTGGCACTCGATATAACCATTACCTGGAACAGCATCACATGTGAAGGTATCATAATTGCACACGTAATCAGTGCAGTCCATGTCAGTTGAACATTCATCTGGTCCTGCCGAATTCACATCTATGCATGACATTCCGCAACACGCAGTGTGAGTACAGTCATTGAAAGTGGCGCATTCGTCTATTCCCACACCCTCAACAATATCACAGGTCTGTGCAGAGTAGTTGCATACAGTGTACTGATCACAGTCGTCAAAGGTGACACACTCGTCAATTCCAGGGGTATCTGTGGTGTCGCACGTGTATGCCTGATAATTGCATTCTGTGTGGATGCAGTCTGCGTAAACAGAACATTCATCTGGTCCCTGTCCCTCAACTGTTTCGCATATATCATCTATGTAGTTACAGACAGTGTGCTGTGGACAGTCAGTGAAGAAGTCTTCACACTCGTCCACACCAGGCTCATCCACGAGTTCGCATATCTCCTGGTCGTAATTGCAGACCGTGTGGTCACAATCATAAGCTATCACAGTCACGTGAGTCTCCGGGAACGCTAGGAACTGTCCTGTAAGGTTGTAGTCAGTGTAATTCACACCAGAGTTCGGATACAGGTTGGTCAGGTTGTAGCCAACCTGGTACATGTATATCCTGAACATGAACTCATAGGTCTCGTTGAGGTGAACCTCACCTATATCACAGGTTATCTTCCTCAGTGTGTCATTGTGTGTACATCCTGCTGGCAGACTTGACAGATTGAGTTCTGCGTATATCGGCAGGTAATCAATAACCGTCACGTCGCTTGCAACCATGTCAGTAATGTTCTCTGCTATCTCCTCGTATATCTCCTGGAGATCCGAACTGTTCGGGGCGTAGTAGAAGTTACCACCAGTAATGTCAGCGATTTCCTGCATCATGGTCTGGTTGGATATGTTGCCCAAAGCTATGGTGTATATAACAATGCCGTTATCAGCTGCTTCCTGGGCACTGTCGAAGACCTTCTGGTGGCAGTCTGGTGGTGGGTTGTCTGAACCGCAGTTATTGTTCCCATCCGAAAGAAGAACCTCAACCCATGGGATGTCAGTCCTTCCGTTGTCAATGAGTTCCTTGTTACCATAATCAATTCCCTGGCTCATGTTGGTCCAGTCACCAGCACTCATCCCGTCTATGGCTGTCTTCACGTTGTTCTTGTCGAAGGTAAGGGGATGCTCAAGAGTGGCGACTGTATTGAATGATACAAGGCCTGCCTTGTCATTGGTTCCAAGCAGGTCAACAAAAGCCTTTGCAGCGTTTTTCGCATCCGTTATGGGCTGTGGTGGAGATCCTCCGTCATCATCCATGCTTCCTGAGTTATCAAACACCAGGACGACATCAACCGGGTAATGGGGGTCGCATATCTCACCCTCACCAGAAACCGTCAGTGTTATCTCCACCTCTTCACAAAAGACCTCGCCCGGGTTGGCTGTCTTGTCAAGATCCAGGTACGGCGGGATACACTCCTCAACACATTCATCATCAGTAACGCACTCGTCGTCGCCTGGGTTATCAATAGTCACACATTCCTCATCGCTGCATTCTGTGTGAATACAATCATCAAAAATTGAACATTCATTAGCAACTTCACCAGAAACCTGAACACATGCTCGTTGTCCATAGTCACACTCCATGTGATGACATGTTATTACTGGTCCACCACCACCAGTGGAACCAACTGATGCGGGAATGAAGAAACCACCTGAACCACCGGTTTCCTCTGATTCGTCACCCTCGTCGTCGCCTGTCCCGTCGCCTGTCTCGTCCCCCTGATCATCACCGTTGCCGTTGCCCATCTTGTTGAAGTTTATGAGGACAGGGCTGTTGCCATTGGTTCCCTGACCGTTTCCAAAGGCCTCATCCATCATGGATCCTGTTACCTGGCCTGAAAGGTCAGAGGGGAACGCGGTGGGGGTAAGAAATGAAGATGAGAAAAGCAGTAGCACGGCTAGTATGATAATCACACCAGCACCAGCGCTAATCTTCACAAACCCTTTCCTGTTCGAAAGATCCATTTTATCACTATCAATTAGTGTTTAAATAGAGTGAGTTAGTTTTAAATACATATGCAGTGGGCGCTTCCAAAGACAATACATAAGTAATGCATTCGTAATTTCATGTTCGTTTTTATGACCATGATTCCTGTTTCATTCACCTGAGAAGCATTGACAGAATCGCTTTTTCTGTTGCTGAGTTCAGTTATAACAATATTATAAGAAAGGGACAAATAATAAACATGACAAAAAATCTGCTATCGGTCCAGGATCTAACATTAGATGAGATCAATTATATTCTCAGGTTATCCGGGAAATTCAAAGAATTTAGGAACAGGGGTTCTTCCACTAAATTAAAAGGTAAAACAATAGGCCTGATATTCGGGAGTCCATCAACAAGGACCAGAATTAGTTTTGCAGTGGGTATTCATGAAATGGGTGGTTATCCACTGTTTCTTGATATGAATACACTACAATTGAAAAGAGGGGAAACTATAAAGGATACAGCAAACGTTCTGAATAGATATATTGATATGCTTGTTATTAGAGCCAAAAGTCATGAAACAATCAAGGAATTTGCAAGACATTCTAAGATTCCAGTTATAAACGCCCAGACATCTCTGGAACATCCCTGTCAAATACTATCAGATCTCTTTACGATAAAAGAACATTTTAAGAGATTGAATGGATTAAAACTCGCCTTTGTTGGAGACGGCAACAACAATGTGACACATTCTCTGTTGTTAGGATCCTCCAGTATGGGAATTGACATTTCAGTTGCGTGTCCAAGAGACTATAGACCAAAAAGACATATATTAGAGCTCTCAGAAAAAAATGCCAAAGAAAACAGATCAAGAATACTGATTACTAATAACGTAGAAGAAGCTGTTAAAGACGCTGATGTCGTCTACAATGATACATTTATTTCAGCAGGACACAAATCCGAGAGGGAGAAAAGATTGAAAGATTTTAAGAAGTATAGAGTTAATAGCTCTATTATGGGTTTGGCAAAAAAACAAGCAATATACATGCATAATCTACCTAATCTCCATATAGAGGTCAGTGATGATGTATTCTATGGAAAACAATCCATTGTCTGGCAACAAGCAGAAAATAGGCTCCATGTACAAAAAGCTATAATGCTGTTTCTTTCGAGCAGGTGAAATCCAATCTGTTCGGGATATGCTTTAATTGTTTCGCAAAACATTCTCCCTTTTCTGTTAAAGAATATTTTAATATTTCATTTTCTTTTTTTCTTGGACGAGAGATAGCATATCCCTTATTTTCCAATCTCCTAAGCAGTTCCTTAGTCCAGAAAGATGTGCATCGCATCTCTTTTGCTAACATATTCTTATCAACAATATCCTGGTTTGATTTCAACACACACCCCAGTGCTACTTTTAATGACATTCCATGAGGAAGATGTGGCGTTGCTGTTTTACTTAAGTCGTTAATAATTCTACCCAGAGCCTTTTGTTTATATCTTAATTCAAATCCAATACTTTTCTGAAATTCTATAATATTATAAAAACCTGTAATTATCAATTTCCATTCTTGGCTATAATATTTCTTTTTATTAAAGAATTTGATTCTTTCTTTACTGAATCCAGGTTTCTGTGGATTAATCCCTATTTTCTTAAGAAGTTCTCTAATATCTCTAAGTGTATCAGGCACAGTGCTGTTTTTTGGTGCCCTATATGATCTTTTGCTGGCTGTATTAATAGATATTGTCAATAATTTGTGATTTTTTATTTTACCATTAACAACAGATCCATCATCATCAAATGCTTGTCTGAGATAAGACGCCATTACTTCTTTCTTTGAATTAAATAGAAACTCTGGTATTTTTGGGTTATTTAATACTTTGTTTCCAGGGCATAATCCTATACCATAGACCAGAATCATGCCAACCATATTTGAAATATATGTTACCTGATCTTTCATATTTGTCTTTCCAACAGAACCTCTACCAAAAACCCTGTTCAAAGACTCTTTTACTGTTTCATGTTTACTTTCTACACTATTGGTATAGTATGGAACAAGACTTTTGTTCCATATACCACCATCATGAATGATCGCTGCTATTATTTTTGCACCATCTGTAGTGTTCAGATTAAAAGGCAAGACTGGTTCTTTTATTTCAGATTTCTTGCCCCCAATACGATTTATATTCCTCTCTATTTCTCTTTTTGAATAATGGATATTCCTTTCTTTCAGATATTCAAGTATTCTATACACAACACCCAATGAGGTTTTGTGTCCTTCTTTAAAATGTTTAAGTTTTTTATAGGAGATCTTGCATCTTTTTGCTAATTCTCGCCAGCTTAGGTTGCCTTTTGCAATAATCAGAAATTCACGCTTAAAGTCTTCTTTTAGATCGATGTATACCCTGCCCTCTGGTAAATCCCAAACATGGACGACAGCACTATACCAACCTTCTGGTTTATCCACTCTCATCAGCATCTTTAGACATTCATTTTTCAGCTTATTAACCTATTGTGTGTGGCGTTCCGGTATGCCGGTATATTATGAAGCTCTTATGTTGGTCTTCATCTCCTTATCGTTGTTCCCCTACTGCCGCTCAGGGCCCTCAGGGCAAATGATGGTGAAGTTATGATCGCTCTCTTGCCGCCACTCTTGACAAAGCGGTAGGCAGCCTGTATCTTGGGTCCCATTGAACCTGCTGCGAAGTGGCCCTGTTCCGCGTACTTCTCCACCTCTCTGAGGTTGGCCTCTTTGACCAGCCTCTGGGACGGCCTCCCGTAATTAAGATAAACCCCGTCAACATCCGTCAGGATGAGAAGAGTGTCAGCACCTATGTCGACGGCCAGTCTCTCGGATGCCAGGTCCTTGTCTATCACAGCCTCGACTCCCTGGAGCTTTCCTGCCCTGTTCACGACAGGCACACCACCTCCACCGGCAGCGATCACAACAAATCCCTGCTCAACCAGCTTCTTTATCTCATCAGACTCGATTATCCTCCTGGGATCAGGTGACGGAACCACCCTCCGGTACCCACGATTGCTGTCCTTCTTCAGCCCGTTGGCAGGCTTCTTGAAAAACGGTCCAATGAACTTGGTGGGATTCTTGAATGCAGGATCCTTCTCATTGACCAGTGTCTGCGTCACCAGTGTGACCACTGGTTTGTTAAGGATGTTCCTAAACGTCCGTTGGAGAAGGTAGCCGATCTCTCCCTGCGTCTGCGCACCGCACACATCCAGGGGCATTGGCGGCGCAACCTTCGCAGCCATCTTCTGCTGCAGCAGTATGTCACCTACCTGCGGTCCGTTGCCGTGGGTGATGACGATACGATGCCCCAGCCTGGATATCTTCATAATCTCCCTGCAGGCCTCCTCTATGTGCTTCACTTCCTGGTGTATCGAGAACTTCTCACCTGCTCTCAGCAGGGTATTCCCTCCAAGCGCAATAACAATG
>DAOUYM010000037.1 GCA_030666115.1 Candidatus Aenigmatarchaeota archaeon | reverse complement strand
AGAAGAACAGGTAGATCTGTTGCTGTCAGAGCAGTCAATACCTGGGTGAATGGTGCGCCTAAGTAGGTCTTGTTCAGGTCGCTGGTAACTAGAGCACCATCAGCTACTGAAGGAACTCCAGCAGCACCTGCGATGGATACGTCTTTGGTTGCGAAACCTGCAAGAGCTACTCCAATGTCAATACCACCCAAAACGTCAGCAGAGTGTACTGGTGATGTCGCGCTTCCGCCGATAACGACCATAGGTGACAAAAGTTCATTTGTATCAGTTGTAACGTAGTCACCAAGGCCAGCGCCGAAAACTCCGACTCCTAGTGTGGCTCCAGCTGCTATAGCAGCTATACCTCCTGCCAAGATTTGTCGAATATTCATTTTTTTCCTCCTATCTTAATGCATCATCCCAAATACACATAGTAAGCCATGGACATACCCGCGCATCCGGGGTGATTGATATAAATCTCTTGGTGGCTTCTGGTATATATAACTAGGCTGAAACAGTTTCATGGACGGTTTTTTCATACCACTTGGTTATTAATACGGTTGATATGGTATATAAGATCCATTTTAATTGTTCCAAAATGCATTTTAGGTGTTTTTTCGATATATGGGGGTATAATACAGATAAATACAGACAAATACAGATAAAAGACAGAAACTCTTAAAATCGGGTAAAAAAGTGACAAAAGCGACTATTCAAGGATTTCAACGTCATCTATCACACCGTCACCGTTCATGTCGTAGCCCTTGACCACCTTGGCCACTATCTTTGGATTGAATTTGTTCCCCTTCATGATCTTATCCATGTACTTGATCCAGGCAAGTACAGCGGATCTTGTACCATGGAACCTGTTCCCTGCAATTATAAGGACCTTTCCCTTCTTATCCCAGGGATTATCCACTATCTCTACAAGTCCACACTGGTCAGATCTGTATACCTTCCCGGACAGATCTGATTTCAGTCTCCTGAGATCCCTCTTAACCTCGAAGAATATGGGGAGATCCTTGTTTATCTTCCTGGTTACCATGTTAACAGTGGGCCCGCCAAAGAGGATAAGATTACCTTTCAGGTCTTTCTCCCTTACCTCAGTATCAAGTTTATAGTTAGGGACCTGCTTTCCTCTGGTGAACGCACCCATGAAAAGAGCGAAATCTATTGCACAGCAAGAATCTGATGCGCGGGCCTTCCAGGGACCATGCGGATCCGGTGAACCGACTATTATTCTTGAATTGAGATCACCATCAACTATGAAGGGTTCAAGTGATTTGACATGGGCGGGTGAGTGGACCTTAAACTCTGATCCTGGAGGGACCCTGTCAAGCTTTAGGCCAAAGGCGAAATCCTTTATCTGATAGAACTTAGCGACGGTGCCGTGCCTGGGTTCTGACCCAACCTCCCTGATCAGCCTGGCCTTCTTGAACTTGTTGATATGGTAGTACACCTTCTGTTCATGTATCCTCAGCTTCTTTGCCACATCCATCGGGCAGGAAGGTTCTGAGAACTCCTGGAAAATCTTCCAGCCAAGATCACTTGAGAAGAGCTTGATGCTATCTGGTTTATCAAACATCTTTATAGGAATCATTAGATGTTTCTTGCCATCGCTCCTGAGCAGAAAATCCCCTTTCTTCTCCATATCGAAACACCATCTTTATTATATTTTATTATATAATTTACCATAATATTATAATAATTTTTTTAATAATACTTAAAAAGGTTTGCTTTTCTGGGGGATTCTGAAGCATCCAGTATGAAATATTTCTCAATAAAGCGTTTATATGGTACAGGAGAATGGTATACTACTCGTATCGACGAGTATCGACTTCAAAGCTGAGTGGATGATTCATGTGCGGTATTGTAGGTTATTTAGGTGACACAGAGGCTGCCCCTGTGATATTCGAATCGCTCAAGCGGCTGGAATACAGGGGATACGATTCCTATGGTTTTGCAACATTGAAGAATAAGGAGTTCTTTATCAAGAAGGGTGAGGGGAAGATAAGCGATGCCTCTATCCAGAATCTGTCCAGGGGTCTGCCGGGGTTCATGGGAGTGGGCCATTCCAGATGGGCCACCCACGGGAAGGTTTCAGCAGAGAACTCTCATCCCCACACAGATTGTAATGGTGATTTTCTTGTAGTGCATAACGGCATAATCGAGAACTATCAGGAGTTAAGGAAGGAGCTGAAGGTGAAGGGACACAGGTTCAGGTCGGACACGGATACGGAAATAATCCCGCACCTGATAGAGGAGTACTCAGAATTGGGGTTTGAAGACGCTGTTAAGAAAGCAGTCTCCAGGCTTAAGGGAAGGTATGCGATAGTCACCCTCTCGAGGGAGTCTGACAAGATAATAGGAGTAAGGAGAGGATCTCCCCTGATAGTCGGTGTCAAGAACAACGTGAAGGATTCCAGTAAGGGTTCCGGTAAGGGTTTAAGCAAGAAACGTAAGGAATACTTCCTTGCGTCAGACATACCGGCCTTCCTGAAACACACCAGCAACGTGATGTACCTGGACGATGAAGAGATGGTGGTCATAGACAGAACCGGGAGGGGGATAAAGTTCTACAGTATGGAGAACGGGAAAGAGATTGAGAAAAGAATAGTTAACATAGGATGGGATCCTGGTCAGGCAGAGAAGAATGGTTTCGAGCACTTCATGCTCAAGGAGATAATGGAGCAGAAGGACACTATAAGGATGGCCATAAACCAGAACATGGAAGACATCGAAAGGATATCAAAGGATATAAAGAACGCCTTCGGCACGTTCTTCACTGGTTGCGGTACAGCGGGTAATGTCTGCCTGGCAGGTGAATACATATTCTCGAAGGTGGCTGGCAAGCACATCAACTTCATTGTTTCATCTGAGTTCCCGAACTACCATCACTTCATGACTGATAAGACCCTCCTCATCGCCATATCCCAGTCGGGTGAGACAGCCGACCTGCTGGAGGCGATAGAGGCAGCCAAGAAGAAGCACGTCAGGATAATTTCTCTGGTAAACGTTATGGGATCGTCCCTTGACAGGAAGTCAGATCACTCTTTCCTGATAAACGCGGGTCCGGAAAAAGCAGTGGCATCAACCAAGGCAGCTACCTCTCAGCTTGCTCTCGTTACGCTGCTTGCATATGCGTGTGCAGGTAAGCTTGACGAGGGCAGGCGCCTCCTAATAGAAACAGCATCCAAGGTCAATGACATGATAAACCCCAGATATGAGAAGCATATCCGGGGTCTTGCCGAGAAGATCCACAGCAAGGAGAACATGTACATAATAGGCAGGTCACTGAACTATCCGATGGCACTGGAGTCAGCGATAAAGATACAGGAGGTCAGCTACATCCATGCACAGGGCTTTGCTGGCGGGGAACTGAAACACGGTCCGCTGGCACTGATAGATAAGGGGACTCCCTGCATAGCACTGGTTGCTAATGATGAGGTAAAGAACGATATCATAAGCAATGCTGTTGAGATAAAGTCAAGGGGTGGGTACATAATCGGAGTGGCTCCGGAGAATAATGAGGTATTTGATTACTGGATAAAGGTTCCTGATGTCGGGAACGCTTCGCCAATCGTTAACATAATCCCAATCCAGATACTGGCCTACCACCTGGCTATACTCAGGGGACATGATCCTGACTATCCAAAAAACCTGGCGAAGAGCGTGACAGTGAAGTGAGTGTGTGCATACAGAATGATAAGATGTGTGATCGTAACAGTTAAATAATGGAAGGTCAAAAAGATGGTATGAAAACAGCAAAAGCCGTCATATTCGACATGGATGGGGTGATAGTGGACAGTGAGGGGTACTGGCGTATCACTGAGAAGCAGCTGCTATCCAGAATTAGCAGAAAATGGTCAAATGAAGATAAAGAAAGAACAACGGCCGTGTCACTCGACTATCTCTACTCCTACGTCAAGGATAACCTCAAGATTCATGTGACAAAGGATGAATTCGACAGGAAATTTGATGAACTGGCTCTTGTTATATATAAGGAAAAGGTAACACTGATTCCGGGTGTTCTGGAACTCATCAGGAAACTATCGACAAGGGGCATGCCCATTGCAATCGTCTCTTCATCCCCTAAACGGTGGGTAGATATGGTGATCGAACGGTTTTCCCTTGGGAGATTCTTCAAACTGATAGTGACTCCAGATGACTTGAACGGGAAGGGCAAGCCAGCACCGGACATCTACCTGCTGGCTGCAAAGAGATTGGGAATCCAACCCAGGGACTGTATGGCAATCGAGGATTCCAGGAACGGTGTTGAGTCAGCGAAAGCTGCCGGGATGTTCTGTATAGGCTATAATGGATTACCTGATAACAATCAAGACCTCTCGAAGGCTGACTTGATTGTAAATGATTTAAATAAGATAGATATAGGTGGGATATGAAAGCTGTGATAATGGCTGCAGGGAAATCAACAAGGACGAACCCGCTGACAAAGACCAGACCCAAGGCCCTGCTTCCTATAGCGAACAAACCCATTCTGCAGCACAACCTGGAGAACCTTGATGGTCTGGTGGATGAGGTAATACTGGTTGTGGGATACAGGAAAGAGATGATAGAGGAGAGATTTGGTAAGAATTTCGGTGGGATAAAGCTTACGTATGTTGAACAGAAGGATCAGATGGGAACTGCCCATGCAGTGCTACCGGCAGAGGGTCATGTCAAGGGAAGGTTTGTTGTGATGAATGGTGACGACATATACCACAAGGACAATATAAAGGATGTTATTGATTCGGATTACTCTCTACTCGTCCAGAAGGTCAAGGACCCGACCAGGTTCGGTGTGTGGGTAACAGAGGACAACAAGATCAGGGGATTCGCAGAGAAACCCAAGAAGTTCGTTTCTGACGTGGCAAACTGCGGACTGTATGTTGTTGATGAGAGGATATTTCCTGAGATAAAGAAGCTCAAGAAATCTGAAAGAGGTGAGTACGAGCTTAATGAAGCGATTAATTCTTTTGCCAAAACCCAGGACATAAACTGCGTGGTTGCAAACAAGAGGTGGCTATCAATTGGCTACCCGTGGAGCCTGCTGGATGTCAGTGAGAAGGTACTGGAATGTATGGAGAATCCCAGGATAGAAGGCGAGGTTGAACCCAATGCGACAATAAAGGGGAACGTGTGGATTGGGAAAGGGACCGTCGTAAAGAACGGAAGTTACATAGAGGGTCCTGTAATGATAGGCGAGAACTGTTCAATAGGGCCTAACTGTTACATCAGACCATCCACAACCATAGGAAACAACTGCAAGGTCGGGAACGCTGTTGAGATAAAGAACTGCATTGTGATGGATAACACGCGGATAGGGCATCTCTCATACTTCGGTGACTCTGTACTGGGGTGTGGCATTAATGTGGGTGCTGGTTGTATAGCAGCCAATCTGAGGCACGATAAGTGCAACGTCAAGACCCATGTGAACGGTAACCTGACGGACAGCGGAAGGAGGAAGCTTGGGACAACAATAGGGGACAACGCCAGCCTGGGAATCAACACCTCAATCTATCCTGGAAGGAATATCTGGCCTGACAAGTGCACTGTTCCGTGCCAGGTGGTGGACAAGGACATAATGTGAACTGCTTCTAGAGGCGAATGCCATTAGACCATTTTAAATAATTAAACCATTTAAAGGCCCTGATCACAATATAAAATATGGTTGACTTCCCAACGAATTTCTTGGACCTAAACGCAATCTATGGAATGGCCACCTCACAGTCATACAACTACTGGATAGGCCTCGGCATCAACATAATCCTCTCAACCATAATAGGCGGCATAATCCTGATAATAATTCTGGAAGTCTTCAGCAAGGCCTTCAAAGAACCGGTCAAGCCAGGTAACGCTTTCATAGCTGTTCTGGTCGTGAGCATCATAAACATGTTCGTGGTAATGGGCCTGCTCTTGCCGTACATCGTATCCATACCATTCATTGGAATCATCCTTCCGCTATTGATATGGATAATACTAATCAAGGCTTTCTTTGGAGAACTCAGTATAGTGCATGCGATTGTGGTGGGTATAATATTCTTCCTGATAACCCTCTTTGTGCTGCCATATCTAACAGGCTTTGTGATAGGATTCATACCTATCTTTGGATAGAATCTAGAATCGCTATGAAATCGCTATAGTGCTTTTCTTAACAGAACTGTTCCGATAGAAACAATCAGTTCTTGATCTCTTCGTAGACTATCCTGCATGATGTTGGGAACTTGGCAGATGCTCTCTTAAGGGCGTCCTTGGCGAACTTCTGTTTTGACTTGTCAAGCCTTACTTCCATGAGGTTCTGTCCGGGCCTGACCCTTGCTGCCAGACCTATCGGCTTTCCGAAAGCCTTCCTCATTCCTGTCTGGAACCTGTCTGCACCAGCACCGGTTGCCAGTGTGTTCTCTCTCATCACGTGATGAGGGTATATCAGGACCTTGATGAAGTAGTTGCCCTTCCCTACAGTCTTTTCCAGGTATCTGTTAACAGTAACCCTGGCGGCCTCTAGAGCATTATGTCTGATCTGAACCCCGTTCTGGGATACCACGAAAGCTCTTAATGTGTGTTTCTTCTTGGCATCACCCATTTCAAACTTATGTATCTTGGATCCAGGAACACCCTTCACATAGCTCTTTCTGGGCTTTCTCCTGCTCTGCCTTGTGTTGGGCCTTTCCAGTTTCCTGTAGCACTTGGCTGGTCTTAATCCTCCCATATTATCGCCTCAAGTTGTCTGTCAAGCTGACTGTAATTGGTTAACTATTAGGTTAATTAATATAATAAGTATTTAAATTTGTGTCTGATTGAGAACAACATCCCTCATCACTATCCTTGTACTACCCTTGCTCTGTTTTTGCTCTGTTTTTGCTCTACTCTTGCGCTATTCATTGTCCTCGTGTATCCTGCTCTGTAATATATCATCCTGTTTCTGGTATTTCTCCTTTCCTATGGAACCGTACGGTTTTTCTGCTGGGGACGAGAGCTTGTGCAGGGTGAGCTTGGCTATACGCATCCCAGGATAGACTGCAACAGGAGCCTTACCACTGTTGGTTATCTCCAGCACGAACATTCCCTCCCAGCCTGGGTTTATCGAGGCAGAGGTCGCGTGGATCGAAATCCCGAGCCTTCCCAAAGAAGACCTCCCGTCAACAGAACCCATCAGGTCGCTGGGTATTTTCATGTACTCCATGACTGTTCCAAGAACGAATTCTCCGGGGTGTATGATAAATGGTTTGTCATTGCTGATCTTTATGGTATCGGTATAGTCCTCTGGTTTCTTTCTGGTATCTATGTAGGGAAGGGACGTTGCCTTGAAAACCCTGAACTCGTTCCCGAGCCTCAGGTCAATCCCTGCGGGCTGTATCTGAATGTCTTCATCCAGGGGTTTTATCACTATCCTTCCTTCCTTGAGCAACTTCCTTATCTCATGGTCTGGTAAAATCATCTCTCCCTCCTGAGGACTAAACCATCTTCGCGGCCTCGTACACTTCCTGATACACCTGCATTGACACAGAGAAGTGGGTGTAGTGACCGACTCCAACACCGATCTTGTCAGCCATGTGTTTTTGAAGTAATGTAAAGGCATAGGCGTTTCCTGGCCATGCAGAATACAGGTCGTTTGTCTTCATCACAACGTTGAAGTGCAGCTTGTCCTCAACAATCTGCGGATGGACCAGTACCAGACACGGGGACGATGTATCCTTCCTCTCTGGCGTGAACTTGGCCAGATCCCTCATTGGTATCCATGTGTGCATGACCACTGTCCTTCTTGACGGATCCTTATTGAATATCTCTATCGCCTTCTCCACCTGGTCTATCCTCTGAACAACACACTTTCCTTCCGAGATCTTCCTTACATAACTCTTTATCTCATGCTCATCTGCCACGGCTGGCAGTCCTGCCCTTACCAGGCAATCCGGGTAGTGCCTAAGCCTTGAGTAGTACGTATAATCAAAGCTGTTCTCCTTCTCCTTGGGCATTCCGTTCACCAGGTTGTTTGCATACTCATCTGCCATGTCCTGGGTTAGCGGTGCCTTTGAGGAGAACCTTGGGGCTGACATTGGATCATTAACCATTATGAACATCGGTGAATCCTTGGTCCATGTCTGATATTCCGGGGCTTTTACGAATCTGTCATACCCCATCGTCATCATCGCACGGACAGCGTTATCCCATGCCTCACC
>DAOUYM010000035.1 GCA_030666115.1 Candidatus Aenigmatarchaeota archaeon | reverse complement strand
CCATAAAAGAGCGAGATTTAAAAACAATCAAAACATTAATTATCATGAAAGATGGTTTCCAACAAATATGGGAACTAGCTAAACCATATCTTAAAAAGGGAGTTGTGAAGGACTTCGTTGTTCACACAAATGGTGTAATTAAGGCAATGGAATTGATATTAAAAAAAGAAGAAGGCGATGAAAGAATTCTCATTCCAGCAGCAATTTTACATGATGTAGGCTGGCATAAGGTTCCGCCACGGCTCCAGAAAAGTAATAATAGAGAAGACAAAACCAAGGCAATGCGTCTACATCTAGAATATGCAAAACCAGTTATAAGAACTGTTTTGAAAAGGGTAGGGTATGCAGAGAACCAGATTGAAAAGGTCATTGATATTGTCGTCGCGCACAAGTTTCAGAATCCTAAAGAACCAGATAAGAAATTATTGATTGATGCGGATACACTATCAGATGCCTTTAAAGAACAGTTTTATAGTGACTGTAAATCACACGGTATAACACCCGAAAAGAATTATAGTTATAGAAAAAAGAATAAGTTCTATACCAAAGTTGCTAGAGAAATATTTGATAAAGAATTGGAAAAGAGAAAGAAGGAATTTATGGGCACCCAGAATTAATTTCCACTAACATCGACCTTTGGCTAATTATTCGACTTTCAACATAATCAGGCGTAACCCTTTAAAAACTATCCTCTGACAAACAATAAGTTAAGATCGAAACCCCGACTTGAATATATTGTACAAAGTCGGGAGGCGAAAGATATGATTGAGATACGCTTTCATGGCAGGGGTGGACAGGGTGCAGTTACTGCTGCAGCACTGCTCGCGAAGGCAGCTGGTTACGACAACAAGTTCTCACAAGGATTCCCTGCTTTCGGTGTTGAAAGAAGGGGTGCTCCTGTCAAGGCGTTCACGAGGATTTCTGATGACATAATAACCATAAGATCGCAGATCTACAAGCCGGATTACCTGATAATACTTGATCCTTCATTGTCCGGACTGGACGAGGTCAAGGAGGGACTGAAGCCAGATACTGTTATAATTGTTAACGGGGAAATAGATGCGTCAGGATTCGAGCAGAAGATATACTCCTATGACGCCACGTCCCTTGCACTGAAGGTGCTGGGAAAGGACATCGTAAACACGGCCATGCTCGGAATGTTTGCCAAGGCGACGGGGCTTGTTTCATTGGAATCCATCCAGAAGGCGATAGGAGACATTTTCGGAGGAAAGGCAGGCGAGCTTAACATGGAGCTTGTTAAGAGAGTGTATGATGAGACAGGGAGCAATGAGGCAAAAGAAGCGAATGATAAGGAGACGGAGGGATAGCATGACTTTGAACGAGGGTGCGATTGTGAAGGAACCCGGAACATCCCGTCAGAATAAGACAGGATCCTGGAGAACCTTCCGTCCGATAATCACTGACAAATGCATAGGATGCAGGATATGCGAGTGGTACTGCCCTGACAGCGCGATAAAGGTCGTGGAGAAGGATGGGAAGAAGGTTGCTGTGGTGGATTATGATTACTGTAAGGGATGCCTGATATGCCTCGGGGTCTGTCCCCAGAAGGCAATAGGCCAGGAGAAGGAGAAGCGATAGTTTGAGGTGTGAGCGAATGGAGAAGAAAGAGAAGAAAGGAAAGAATGTTGTTGAAGTGGCGCAGGCGGTTGCAGAGGCAGTGAAGCTCTGTGAGCCGGGCGTCATCCCAGTCTATCCAATTACCCCACAGACCCATGTATCTGAGACCCTCGCCAAGATGGAGGCTGATGGTGATCTGAGCGGTGAGATGATAAGGGTTGAATCAGAACAATCCGCTATATCCGCCTGCATAGGTGCGCAGGCGACTGGTGTTCGGGCTTACACAGCAACTTCGAGCCAGGGACTGGCCCTGATGCATGAGATACTTTTCATTGTTTCAGGGATGAGGTTACCTGTTGTCATGACTGTGGTGAACAGGTCCCTTTCTGCCCCACTCAGTATCTGGAATGATCAGCAGGACTCAATATCCCAGAGGGATACAGGATGGATACAGCTTCATGTTGAGGACGGGCAGGAGGCCTTTGATACCCAGGTCCAGGCTTTCAAGATCGCCCAGGAGACCAGGCTGCCTGTCATGGTATGCCTTGATGGTTTTGTCCTTTCACACGTCTACGAGCCAGTTGAGTTCCTGACCAGGGAGCAGGTCAAGAAGTTCGTGCCTGATTACAAGCCAGAAGTCTCACTGAATCCAACCAAACCGGTCTCAATGGGAACACTTGGCACGCCAGAATACTACATACAGTTCAGGAAGCAGCTCCAGGATGCCATTAAACAGTCCAGGGAAACAATAACCAAGGTGAACAGGGAATTCGCCTCGGCCTTTGGAAGGTCATACGGTAACGGCCTTATCGAAACCATAAACCTCAAGGGAAAGAAGCACGCTCTCATATCCATCGGTTCTGTCGCAGGCACGGCCAGGAAGCTCATAGAGAAGGAGAATATCGGTCTCATCAAGATCAAGAGTTTAAGACCATTCCCTGCAGACGACATTGCAAAGGCATGTGAGGACCTGGAATCAGTCGGCGTCATTGAGAAGGACATCTCGCTGGGAGGCAACGGCGCAATCTACGATGAGGTGAAAGCCGCCCTATACAAACTCGAAAAGAGGCCAAAGGTCTCCGGATTCATTGCTGGAATAGGAGGCAGGGACATCAACCTCAACGATATGGAGGCTGTCCTCAAGAAGATAAAGTCCGGCAAAGAAGGAACAGAGTGGGTAATGTAGTCACATTATAACTTTTTGGCTACATTATCCCATAAATATCTGTGATATCTCCTGTAATTCTCTGCAATCTGTTTGCTTTCTATCATGAATGCAAAGAACTCTTTACCCCACAGGACATTTACAACTTTATTTCCGTATATCCATATAATGGCGGGGCTACCATTAAACTCTTTTGGAAGAACTTTCACATGAATTAATTCTTTTGTGGGAATTTTAGGAGCATCATGTAACACAAGGTTGTACCATACAACTCCCTTTTTAATTCTTCTTTTGTTATAATATCTCCAAAAAAATGGCAGTTCTTTTACAACATACCATCTACCTCCAATAAACAGAGTTTTTTCGTAATTAAGAATATCCTCAAAAACAGTTTTAATACCTTCTTTCCCTCTGAAAACTTCGATATTTATTTTAGGTTTCGAAGATTTGTAAATATTTTCAATGACTGGAATTAGTTTTTCAAATTTTTCCAATTCTTCCTTTATTTTAAGTGTCTTTTCTTTTAGTCGGTTTGGAGGAGCACAATGATAAGTTCTTTTACCCTTTTCTATTGTGTATGATATTAGACCTTTTTCAACTAATTTATTGATAATATCATAGATTCCTCTCCTTTCTATACCTGTTTTCTCATGGATGTTGTTGATACTTGATGTACCTGCATTTAGAACAGCAGAAAATACTTTTATCTCCCCATTTGTTAAACCTAATATTTTTAACTCTTTAATTTCCATTTTAAAATAATATATGAATATGTATATAAATCTTTCTGTGGTATAATAGTATACCACACATGTTTAAATTCTGGTTATATAATCATCATTTAGTTCTTTAACAGTTTGCATTAGAAGGCGAGAATATGTCAAAAAAAGTACAGCTCATAAGACCACCACTGGATAGCTGGTATGCAACAGGCCAGATAGAGGAGTTTGTATCTGTCCCTATCGGTCTCTGCATCATTTCGAAGAGGCTAAGAGATGCAGGTATCGAGGTTTCAATACTCGACGGCATTGAACTGACATTGGAGGAAACCATAGAAAGGATTGATGGCAATGTTGTGGGGGTAAGCGATATGTATTCGAGTCACTGCAACTCCCTTTCCATACTCAATGAAGCAAAGAAATCAGGAGCGACTACGGTCATAGGCGGTCCCAACGTGAATTATCTGGCCGAAAACATAATCAGTAATAACGATTTCGTTGATTTTGCAGTGATCGGCGATGGCGAGGAAACACTACCAATGCTGCTGACAGGATCACATACCAGCAGCATACAGAATCTTGTCTATAGAATGAATGACAGAGCGATAAGGAACTGCATCAGGGACTCCCCGCTTGATACCATTTTCGATCTTGATGACATATCGAACAAACCCGCCGACTTTGGTAGTATTGTTGCTCCTTTGTCATCCATAAGAGGGTGTATCAAGGCAGAAAAAAGCGGAAGATGTTCTTTCTGTTCTATTTACCACAAACTTAAGCTAATGGATCCTGATCTGGTATGGAAACAGATAGGGCTTCTGAAAGAGAAATACGGTATAACATCTTTTCTCGAAACAGGCGATACTTTCATGGTAGGTACCTACCCAAATAAAATTCTTGAGAGAAGACCTAATGATCTGGATGAAATATCTCTTGGAAGGATATACGCAAGTCCTGATCAGATAGATGAGCATAGTGCCGAAACTCTAAGGCAACTCAATGTCAGATACGTGTACTTGGGTATAGAATCAGTTAATGATAATGTGCTTTGTGAAGCAGGGAGAAGTTACAGACGGAGTGATATTGAGCCTGCGATTGACCTATTGGAAAGAAAAGACATGCTTTTCCATGTACCATTCATGTATGGCCTGAGCGGGGATACTCTAGATAGTATGGAAGAAACATTCAGGTTTGCCAAAAAGATGGTCAGTAAACATCCTTCTATAAAGGTCCTTTCAAGCCTGGCCATTCCTCTTCCTGGATCTAAATTATTTGAAGGCATCAAAAACCATGAAATAGCAAGAAATGAATATAATGGGAATTTGTATAGAGACGATACATTTGATTATCAATCCCTGGCAAGGCTGCAGTTGAAATATTTCACTGAAACAAGATATGACGATGCGGTCGGGATGGTCATGAAAACCAGAGATCTGGTTTCCAACAAGGCAAACGTGACATCATTTGACATTAACAAATAACACGTAATGGGGCCAAATGGTTATATGATCACATCATATACCTTCTTTCCCAGTCATCCATTTCTGCGTCAGACACAATCTCATACTTGACTTCTGGTTGTTTTTTCCTGGGTTCCTTATACCCAAATCTGATCCACAATCCGGCAGCGATTCCAAAGGCCATTCCGAAGAGATGGGCTGCGTGTGCGATGTTGCTTGGATAGAACATTCCTCCCAGGTCGAGCAGTGCCCAGATGAACACAGCGATTATCATGTACATGGGAACTCCCATCACCCAGACGACCAGCTTGGGACGGATCATAGCAAGGGAACCCATTATCCCGAATATTGCGCCGGAAGCTCCCACAGCCGAACTGTAGAAGAGCAGATCAGCGAACCCTGAAACGATGCCTGCTGCGAAGAATATGATCAGGAACTTCCTTGATCCAACAGTCTTCTCCAGGATGGATCCGAAAAGCAGAAGAGCGAAGAGATTGGATCCCAGGTGCATGAGCCCGCCATGCAGGAAGATGTGCGTCACGAACATCCATGGTTTTATTAGTGCTTCAGAAGAGACCATTGCGAAATTCGAGTAGATGAAATCAGGATACATGACAGTGATTATGTAGACTATGAACATCACAACACTGAGCTTTACTGACCACCACTCAAACTTTTTCGGCACATCATCACCCAAGAACTATTACCAAGAATTATTAATATCTCCTACTTAATTAATTAGTATATTATTTAGATACCTCATGATCCTTAGAAACGATGGAGAGATAACATGCTAGACCTTGCCTACAAGAACATAATGCGCCAGAGAACGCGAACCATTCTTACCGCTCTTGGCATACTGATAGGGATAGGGGCGATTGTTGCGCTGGGATCGATAGCAGAGGGTATTGATACAATGGTCCAGAGCGGTCTTGAACTGACTGCAGGAAAGATAACTGTCATGGAGAAGGATGCTGGTTTCTTTGGTGTAATGGGAGAACTCACAGATGAGGACATGGAAGTGATCGAGGGTATAGGAGGAATCAGGGAGATCGTACCCATGTTGTTTTATATGGAGAACATGATCCCGATGCAGGGTCCTGAGTGGACAGCTATTGGTATAGACCCCAGTAAAGGGGAATACTTCATAGGTGAGAACGCTGAAATGGAAGACGGGAGGATGATCGAAGAAGGTGAAAGCGGTGTCGTTGTACTGGGATATACCATTGCGAATCGCTACAATACTGAGGTTGGCGATTTCTGGACCATAAAAGAAGACGATTTTGAGATAGTTGGAGTGATAGAAAAGACCGATATCTCTGATATAGACACATCGATTATTGTGGATTTTGATGACCTCATGGATGTGACGGATTCTGATACTTACCAGATGATATACGTGATACCGGATGACATAAAGGACACGGAAAGGATAGCAGAGAACATAGAGGATGCAAGCGAGAGGCTGGACGCCATGACAACCAAGGAAATGGCGAGGCAGGCAGGAGAGATAGTTGACCAGATAAGGATATTCACCTTTGCGATAGGGGCGATAGCAGCCCTTGTAGGCGGCTTAGGCGTTATGAACACCATGATCATGGCTGTTATGGAGAGGAGAAGGGAGATAGGCGTGATGAAGGCGATAGGAGCGACCAACAGGATGGTCCTTACACAGATACTCACAGAATCCGCCCTGATAAGCCTGATAGGCGGTATAGGCGGTATAATACTTGGGGTTATCGGTTCGTTCTTCGTGAGCAGCATCTTCGGGGGAGGCCAGATAACAGCTGTAGTCACTCCCATGCTGGCCCTGACCGGTCTGTTGTTTGCATTGTTACTTGGTGTGGTCGGGGGATTTTATCCGGCAAGGAAGGCATCCAAGCTTGATCCAGTGGAGGCTCTGAGGTATGAGTGATGTGGTAGCATGACAAAAAACATTATAGAGGCAATGAATATCAACAAGATATTCAATCTTGGAATGGAAAACGAACTGCATATCCTGAAAGATATGAATCTTGAGATAGACAGGGGAAGCTTCATTGCTATAGTTGGTCCTTCAGGGTCCGGGAAGACCACACTACTTGACATACTCGGATGCCTGCTCAAACCCACCAGCGGAGAGGTCCTGATTGACGGCGTGATCACTAACGAGCTCAATGATAATGAGCTTGCACACATAAGGAGGGACAAGATAGGATTCGTGTTCCAGCAGTACAACCTGATATCGAGCCAGACAGCTCTGGAGAATGTGGAGTTGCCGATGAGGATAGCCGGTGTGCACAGGAAGGATTCAAGGAGAAGGGCAGAGAAGCTGCTCAGGACGGTGGGCCTCGGTGAGAGAATGTATCACAGGCCTCCTCATTTATCCGGTGGTGAGCAGCAGAGGGTCGCAATAGCAAGGTCGCTGGCCAACAGACCAAGGATAATAATGGGTGACGAGCCCACAGGGAATCTTGACAGCAAGACCGGGAAGGATATACTGGATCTGCTCAAGAGACTCAACAAGGAGGAGAACTACACCATAATAGTGGTTACCCATGATCTCAGGATAAAGAAATACGCCAAGAGAATCATCAATCTGAGGGATGGCAGAATTATTTAAGTAGGAGAAACAATTTAGGTAATATGAAAAAAACCCCACTCTTGGTCCCGGTATTCATGGCAGTTTTTCTGGCAGTCTGTTTACTCCAACCAGTGAATGCACAGATCAATGTGGCGGTGCTTGATGTTTCCCTTGTATCACAGAATCCCTATCCTGCGGAGCCAGGATCCAACGTTAACGTTGAGGTCGAGATAAGCAACACCGGAAACGCGCAGGCAAACAACATAGTAGTGGAGATACTATCCAAGAGCCCGTTCAGCCTGCTTCAGGGCCAGGAGTCCAAGCAGACCATCAATAACATAGGTCCCCAGAGCTCGGTCAAGAAGACGTATGACCTCTTTGTGAGCACTGATGCGATATCCAGTAACTACAACCTGGAATTCAGGATATATTCTTCCAGTGATCCAGGCACCTACTCAACCAAGACCGTTTCCTTATCTGTCCAGGGTTCACCAAAAATGGTAATTGAATCAGTGGGAACCAGCCCAACGGACATAGAACCCGGGGGTTCTGTCACCCTGGATTTCAAGATCAAGAACATAGGTTCAGGAACTGCAAGGCAGATGCAGGCAAGCCTGAATGCAACCTCTAGCTATCTCGTTCCGATACTGTCAGGTGGTCTTGTCTACGTGGGTGACATGAAGCCAGGGGAGACCAAGAACGCTGTCATGCAGCTCAGTATAGACTCACTCGCTGAGTACAAAACCTACACGTCCACCCTTACCCTGGGGTACAAGGACGAGAGCAACACACCAGCCTCTGATACCTTCAGCATAGGGATTCCTGTGACAGGATCCATAAGGCTTGACATAATCAGCATAGAACCGAACTACAACAGGGGACAGCTCAATATAGAGGTCG
>DAOUYM010000016.1 GCA_030666115.1 Candidatus Aenigmatarchaeota archaeon | reverse complement strand
GGATGCATCTTTCTTTATGGGTGTTACCGGAATGCCAAGATTCTCCAGATCAGTCTTGAACTTCTCGAGTGCTATCCGGATGTCCTTGACCCTCCTGGTGCCTGTGCAGATTATCTTACCTGATCCGAACAGCAGGAAGGCTGCCTTTGGGTTCCTTATCCTGTACACGAGTCCCGGGAAGGATTCCGGTTCATATTCAGAATTCTCAAGATCAAACGCAAGCTTCTCCAGGTTCAGCTTGTTCTGGGCATCTATCTGGGTTGAGGCTACTATGTTCTCGATCCTTATGTTGTAACCCTTTGGAATGTTCACTCCGGTTTTCCTTATGTGATCAACAACCTTATTCACAGCCTCCTTGGCCAGCTTTACGCTCCTGGTTCCTGTACAGACAGTCTTTCCTGAAGAGAATATAAGCGTGGCTGCCTTTGGTTCTTTGATCCTGTAAACAAGACCAGGAAACCTTTTAGGGTTGTATTCCGTTCCATCGAGGTTGTTAACCAGTTTATCGAGTGAAAGGTTTGTTCCAAGAACAGCAAAAGCAACTACATTCTCGACTTTTATATCAAATTCCGGCATCAATATCACAATCTACACGGTATGCGTAAAAATCCACAGAAAAAAATCGTGGTTATTAATTTACACTGCTTCTTGAATAATATGGTGCTGCACCAATAAATACTTGCGCACAGAATCGGGGTTTTCCTTTGTTTTCAGTCCATGTTCATGTGCTTTGTTGATCTCTCGCCGAATCTCCTGAACAGGTACAGGTCATCATTCAGTTCGTCCATGATCTTTCCGAGTTTGCATTCTCTGGAAGCTTTATTGTCGTGGCATATCCTCTTCCTGTATTCCTCTCTTCCCAGCTCAGAAATATCCAGGTTCAGATCATTTATCTTTTTCAATATTCGTGGAAGCGGTTCTTTCTGGTTATAGATGGGGCATTCACCACAAAAACTATGCTTCCCTTCGATATAGAAACAACCGTCTTCTGGAACACCGATCTCTGGCATGGGGATCACCTGGGATAGATAATTCGGGGTAAGTTTTTTAAGGGTTGAGTGTGATCGGTTCTGTTTTTTTCATCCTTTTTATTAACTTTATGATATGTCTGTTCTTTTTCAGTTTTATTGATCCCTCTGGTTCATCTACATGGATCCCGTTCACGTGGATTTCAGAGAAGTCCAGTCCCCTGCCGATCTCTATATACCTCTTATTATCAGGTTCTGAGAAATAGGTCTTCTCTTTTTTCGAGACCCTTCCATGTACTGGATCACAGGGAACCCACTGGTGGAGCTGATATATATCTACGAATACACGGCGATCTAAAACCCGGGAGTCAGGATCTTCCAGAAAATCTTCACTAACAGTTTCTACATAAGCAGTAGGGAATTTCTCCATCCTGGCCAGGGTGACGAAAACAAGGGCCTGGTCTACGCTGTCAGTCACAAAACCATCCCTGATTATCTTATCAGCAGTTCTTCTCTTCCTCCACCAGCGTTTCTTTTTGGTTTCCAGTGATTCTATGTATTTGTTTATTTCCATGATTCTGTATTCCCCTGTTATCTTGTTAGCAGCTGCAATGCAGGCGTCTCCCTTACAAGTGAACTTGCCTTCTCCCAGATAATACTCCAGGGTCTTCCCAATACGCCTCATATTCGATTCTTCTCGGCCGGGCTTTTAAACATCGATTTCAGAATCAAATCACCATTCAAGTAATATGTAAATAAACCTGAGAAAATCATGCCCTTCGGCCGTGACCCGGAAGCCTAAAAACCAAACCGTTTGTGTGACCTGAATTCGTCGGCTATCGCTCTCTCTTCCCGGTCAAGTTCCCGCAGCAGCCTTTCCCTTATCTCGGCTGTCGACATTGCATCCTTTGCGTCTCTCTCGACTCTCTCTGCCACTCTCTTTGCCAGCTCTCTTGCTCTGTTCCTGTCTATGCTCGTCCTCTCTGATGCCTTTTCTATGCTCCTTCTGAGTTTTTCCCTGTCGAAGTTCTCCCTTCTGCCATCCTTCTTCACTACCAGAATCTCTCTCCGGGCTGCCCTTGTCGCCCTTGCCCTTGCGGGTGCCCTTCTGGCGGAAACTCTTCTCGCTGCTGTTCTCCTCGTGGCTGTCTTTCTAGCGGTTGTCCTTCTTGCAGTCGTCTTTCTCGCAGTTCTTGCCCTGGTGGTTCTTCTGCTCGTAGAAGTCCTCGCGCCCTTTCTTGCCGCACTCTTCCTTGCGGGTTTCCTGGCTGCTTTCCTTGCGGTTTTCCTCACAGTTTTTCTTGCAGTTCTAACTGCCATGATAAATTATTGGAAAGCTTCCTTAAAATATAGTTAAATCTCACTATAGTTACAGAAGAATACTGGCACAATGAATTAAGTTTTGCCATTCCGCTGGTATACGGAATTCAGAGAATTAAACTTTTAGGTTGATTTTTTTTAAACCAAAGCTTTATACCTTTCAACTTTAACGATCAAGTGAAAAAACGAAAAATCAAGCAAAGTTTTAACCCCGGGTACGATCATACCATTCGGATCATCAGATCCCTAGATTGCGGAGGCTTATTTCAATGGATAGGGCAAATGAACGGTGTAAGCGGAAGCGGGCCATTGTCCTATCTTTTTCTATTTCCTCCCTTTTCCTCATGTTTGTTTTCTCTGCTGGAGTTGGAGCACAAACCTACCCCAACCCCAACAACGAATATGCCTATATAGAGAGTATACAATTATCTGAACTGTATCAATATTGTGATTTTAATGAGTGTATGGGATATTGGCATGAGACTCTCAAGGATAAGATCTTTCCAATAGAAGTTGCCTGCGAAGCATCATGTAAGTTCTGTGCTGGAATATCAGATTTGCCATTTATAGAAGACGCTGATAATGACTTGTTTATTGGTCTTTTTGGCGAACATGCTGGTCTTGCAAAACAATTATTTTATTCAACATCTCAGGACATATTAGATTCTGTCAAATTCTATCAGGTAAATAAGATTGCTGGTATCAGTGACAACCACATGACCGATGCAACAGGAATTCTTTACATGGTAGGAAAGGATTTTTTCCTCCAAGATCATAGTCTTCCGGATATTATAGATCCCATAGAAAAAATATTACTCAATTACAAAATTAATAAGCAGGCATGCGGAATGTGTGCAATGTGTGCAGGGGATTTCATAGCGGTGGGAGCTACCGCGTGTGCTGTGAATCCTTGTTTCTTTTACCCATGCAATTACAATTGTGAGGCATCCAACGTTATTCATGACTGGTCATATTACTGCAAAACTGATAATGAGTTATGGAAGAAGAGATTCATTGCCAGGTTTGAGTGTAATTCTGATATACCACGCACAGGTGGATGTGAAATGAGTGAAGCATCAGAATGGGTAGATGATCAGAAAGTTCGTGATTGCCCTAACGGATGTGAAAAGGACAGGTGTGTTGGTGAAGGCGCGTGTGATACAAATGACGATTGTCCGAAAGGTTATTTCGTGGGTAATTCTTTCTGTATTGGTGATGATGTATATAGAAATCATATAGGATTCACTTGTATGGAAAACCAATATGGGTACAAAGAATGCATGAAATTTGAGGGTAATGTTATATATGAAGGGTGTGATTCAGAGTTCCCGTGTGAAAACGGTTATTGTAAAATATATGAAGAATCGGTTGCGGAGATTCTCAATGATGGCATAGACAACGACTTGGATGGTATGGTGGATGAGGGGAAGGACTGCAATGATAGTGAACAAACGGTGTGTGGAAGCGATGTCGGATTGTGCCAGAAGGGAATCCAGACATGTTCCAATGGTCACTGGGGATCCTGTGCGGGTGGAGTAGCGCCGCATGCAGAAAGTGGATGCGATGGTGAAGATAATGACTGCGACGGGTTCATTGATGAGAACGGGTGCGGTTCAAGTGGGGAATGTTATGATGGTGAATATAGTGATTTTGACCAATCTGTAGGTAATTTTGAATACTTTAAATACGGCCCCTACTGCGCCAATGGAAAAGTGTGGCATGAGGCGGATATTGATGATGATGGATATCCAGAGAAGTACATGCTTAAAGGAGAAGAATATAAGGTATGGGCTAACTGTAAGATGAACACGCATCAGGACATTATAGCTGATCCCGCGGTCTATGCTTTCGGTAATTGGTTATGTGAACCAGATGGTGGGTGCAGCAGCAACGGATGCGCCTTCCACGGATGTTACGACCCGGTTGGTGGCCAGGTGAATCATGTCTTCTGTAATAGTGCTCATGAGAAACTGCTGCTGGACCTGACCTTTGTTGACGTCATGCACGAGATACGGTATCCAGAGATGTACTGCTACACTGTTCTTGGTCTATGTGATTTCAAGCGGAGTGATGGCTTCGAGTCGGATATACTGAAGACCTGCTTTGATGCTGGTATGAATGAGGTGTCTTGTAGTGGTCCTGGTGTTGTGCACACTGAACCCTACATGGCGATAAGATGTGGTGTTGATGCGGATTGTTCTGCAAACCAGTACTGTTACAAACCAACCCTAAGCGTACCAACTACTTACATGTGCCTGGACAAGTGTGGTGACGGTGTGTGCGAGCCAGGGGAGATATGCCCAGATGATTCCCATGGTGACGAATCCTGTGATGGTATGGACAATGATTGTGATGGTGTAGTAGATGAGGGATTAATAATGTCATGCGGATTATCTGGCAAGGGTGCATGTGAATTCGGGACAAAAACTTGTGTAGACGGTGCCTGGGGAGAATGTATTGGTGCTATTGGTCCAACTGAAGAGGTTTGTGATGGTTTGGATAACAATTGTGATGGGACCGTAGACGAATCTAATGTGTGTGGCGATTATCCCACAATCGACATGATGAACCCGGATGATGGATTAATAGTCACTGACGGAACAGTTGAATTGACCTGCTCTGCAACAGACGATACAGGCATTTCCCAGATCCTATTAATAGGAACACATGGAGGTATGGTTAATGTTTATACAGAAAACGATGGTTACGAATCCATTGGAAGTACCTTCTACGTAATGAAGAATACTTCAGGAACGTCAGCAACCGCGACATTTGGATTGAACTGTCTGCCAAGGGACACTACCCTTACCTGGTCATGCGCTGCTATTGACATTGATGGTCACCTGAGCTATGTGGATGGTTCCAGGACAGTAATCGTGGATGACAACACCAACTGGGAGGTTGGTGGGTGCATGGAATGGTGGAACTTCGACTGGGAATACAAGAAGCAGGCCGAGGTCATTGAGACGGGTGGCCTTAATACTCCTGATTACCCCGTCATTATGGATGGATTTGACTGCGAAGGGTACTGCAATCCGGATGGATCGGATATCGTGGTGGTTGACGAGTCAGCTGACGCAGTGATGGATTTCGCTGTAAGTGACACAGGTGACGACCTGTTCGATATTGTGTTCAGGACCGACCTGGTAGCAGGCCAGGTCAGTGAAGATATATATATTTATTACGGTAACCCTGCCGCTACATACCTGGGTGATGCATGGGAGGATGTGAGATATGAAGTGCATGACGAGTTCGATGATTCTCACTTAGATCCATACATATGGTCCAAAGGATCCCGTGGAGGTTCGTATCTGATAGAAGATGGTATATTGAAACTGTTGACAGGAACCGGTGACTTTGACATGTATTTCTGGATAAAGGGTTGGGAACAGTTCGACCTGGATGGATACAACCTAAGAATGGAAACCAGGCTGAAGCATATATTCAATAGTGATTACGCAAACGGCCAGATATACGGGCTCGGCCAGGGATATGACACACTTGCAGGCATGTTGCTGTTCAGGTTCCTTAGCACTCTTCCCGGATGCCTGAATCAGAACATCGATGGTCAGGACAGGTTCAAGTTCGCGATAAAAGATATTCCAGGATGCTATGATCTGGATGTAATAACAGCTGCCTTTACGGACTATCAGACCCATGTTTTCAGCGTGACCCATGACTCAGCAACACTGGAAATGCTGGAGGATGGTGACAGCATAGAATTGAATTCAAATCATGGCCTGGTGGATCTGAGTCCATATTTCTACGTCAGTAATGTTGACCAGGGCTCGCGAAAAGAGACATGGATAGATTACGTCAAATTATACAAGTACCTGGACAACGAGCCATTCAGCCAGATGGGAATGGAGCTGAAGGTGCCTGTGGTGATACCGGATGATGACGGTGACGGATACAAGGCAAACACCGACTGTGATGACACTAATCCGGATGTTAATCCAGGCGCAATAGAAACATGTAACGGAATAGATGATAACTGTGACGGACAGATCGATAACCCGGTAGAGCTGGATTACTGGATAGAGGAGAAGGTGGACGGAAGCTACGCAAAGGTCTGGGTAGAGGTTCCTGATATAGCAGCCAATTCCTTCGGGACCGCCTACCTTTATTACGGCAACAGCGAACTGGGGAGCAGGAGCAACGGCGAAGACGTCTTCCTGGACTTCGATGACTTCGAATACACAGACCGTCCGCGTGACCATGGATGGACCGAATACCTAAGCGGAACCACCACCATAGAGACCTCAACAGAGCATCCCAAAACAGGGGACAGGGGACTGAGGATATACTGTGACGGCGGGAGCAACCACTGGGGAGCAATGCAAAAGATCTCGCCTGACTATGGTAATAGCATAGCAGAAGCATGGTTTTACGAGGATATGGATGATGACGGGACAGTCCCGCTCAACGTAATGATGTACCATAAACATGGCGGAAGCCACATGTTTATGGGCGTGCATAATGGACACTCTGTGATGAATTATATAGATTATAACCAGACCTGGACCGCACTGGATGTGGAAAGAGTAGATGAAAAATGGAGGAAGTTCGGCATCGCGTACGATGGTACAGCATACAGGATATACGTGGATAATGTTCTGAAGAATGAATATCTGTCAGATGAATCTCCCAGCGAGGTTGGTATAGGGAACTTCTGGACAGGTACAGGGACCTGGCACTGGGACGCTTTCAGGATAAGGAAGTATTCAGAACCAGAACCCACGACGGGTCTGGGAGCAGAACGGGTTTCATATATAAATGATTACCAGTACGTGAGGGAGATAACCATAGACAATTCAGCGAACCCGGAATCGCTTACGGGTTACGCGATCCTGGTCAACGTCCCTTACAGTCCAGGAATGCAGACTGATTTCGACGACATCGGGTTCTTTATCATCGATGATACGTTATTGCCGGATTCCCTCAATTCCAAGCAGGATGGCATCTGTTCGGGTTCTCTCCAGGTATGCATGCATTCTCAGGGATGGGTTGATGATTACTCTGGTATAACAGGGTATGAGGATGTTGAGATCAGCTGTGACGGAATAGACAATGATTGCGACGGAACAGTGGATGGAATGACCAGGCAGTGTGGAATCTCTGATATCGGGATATGCACCTACGGGTCAGAGTCGTGTTCTGTTGGTATATGGGGTAACTGTGACGCCGTGTTACCCGGTAATGAGATAGAATGCAACAGTATAGATGAGGATTGTGATGGTTCAGATCTGTGTGTAATTGATGATGATAATGATGGATATGGCCTGGCAGTGGACTGTGACGATAATAATCCTGACATCAATCCAGGCGCCACAGAGATATGCAACGATGGAATTGACCAGGACTGTACAGGGGCGGACCACGTAGTGACCAATTACCAGGGCAACACGTGCAGTCTTGGTTGTCTATGTATATCAGGTATGGGAGACTTTGACGGGACCATAGGATGCGCCCCTGGATTACAATACTGCAACGACGTGAGTGAGTTCTACTGCACACCGTATCCAGGATCGGCTGTCTGCCAGTGGGGAAGCAGCTATGCATATGACATATGTGATACAGATTGCCCAGTTGATTCGGATAGTGATGGTCACTGTGATGATTCTTATACAGGAACAGGTGGGGCAGAATGCCACGATTGTGATGATAGCAATGCGAATATATATCCAGGTGCAACAGAACTGTGCAACAATGGAATAGATGATAACTGTGACGGGCAGGTGGATGAGAACTGCCAGAATATGATAGATGATGATCTTGATGGTTATGGATTGGGTGTGGATTGTGACGACAATGACCCGAACATTAACCCAGGAGCGATAGAGATATGTAATGATGGAATAGATCAGGATTGTTCCGGAGCCGATCATGTGGTAACCAATTATCAGAGCAACACATGTAGTTTGGGTTGCCTCTGTACAGCAGGAATGGGAGACTTTGATACTACTGGGTGTGCCCCTGGGTTGCAGCACTGTAATGATGTAAGCGAATTCTACTGCACACCCTACCCGGGAACATCCACTACCTGCTCTTGGGGCACCAGCATATGGTTTGACTTCTGCGATACTGAGTGTCCTGTTGATTTGGATGGTGACGGTCACTGCAATTCAGCGTATTCAGGAACAGGGGCAGATTGTGGTGATTGTGATGATGGGGATGTTAATGTCAATCCCGGAGTGGATGAAATGTGCGGGAATTCGATTGATGATAACTGCGATGGTCAGGTTGATGAAGACTGTGGGGGAGCAGTTGATAATGACGGTGATGGTTACAATTCAAGCGTGGATTGCGATGATAATGATCCAAACGTCTATCCAAATGCAACTGAGATATGCAACGACGGGGTAGATCAGGACTGCAATGGGAAGGATCATGTTGTTACCAATTACCAGGGCAACACGTGCAGTCTTGGTTGCTTATGCACAGCAGGAATGGGTGATCTGGACAGGAACTCAGAATGTGCTCCTGGATTAACCGCGTGTCATGACAAAAGTGAATTCTATTGCTCACCTTCACCAGGATCTGGTAACTGCCAATGGGGTGATGGTACAGCGTATGATTTCTGTGATACAAACTGTCCTGTTGATTTGGATAATGACGGTCACTGTGATTCTTCTTATACAGGAACCGGTGGAGCTGAGTGCAATGACTGTGATGATGGGAATTGGCACATCAAGCCAGATACTATAGAGGCGTGTGATGGCATAGATAATGATTGCAATGGCCTGGTAGATGACAACTGCCAAACATGTATTGATGGTGATGGTGACGGGTTCTATCTTAACACAGTTGATTGTTTGTCAGGGAATGACTGCAATGATAACGATCCCGATGTAAGACCACCAATGGGTGAGGAGTACGTGATATCAGATCTCACACTTTGCCCTGGCGAATATGATATTCTGGGCGGGATTAGGATAGGATACAATACAAGACTTGATTGTAATGGCGCTACACTGAGGGGAAACAATTACCAGAATTATGGTATTTACTCATTTACCACCAAAGCAACCATAGAGAATTGTGCTATCTCTGATTACTACAGAGGGATTTATCTCAGGTTCTCTCACGACTCTGTTGTCAACAACAATGACATATCAAACAATAAGTATGGTATCTATCTTTACTACACCAATACCACAAACATAACAGATAATATTCTGACAGATAACTCGTACTATGCAATCTACATGTACGGCTCAAGGAGCAATAATGTTTGGAGAAATGATCTGTACACTAGCCGGATATATGAAAGTTCGTGTTATGACAACGACTTCTGTACAGATGGGGCCAACCAGTACTACGACGGGGCAACCGGGCCGATCTGCACATGATCATAAAACCGATTGAACATATGCCTATTCATAGAACTCAGCTGTGAAGAGGATCCTGTCAGAACCTATCCAGGAGCAGCCACTCTCGATGAAGGTGGGTGGGTCGTCCCCTGTCACCTTGATCCTTCCTGTTCCGTCCGGATTGGTCATGTAGATATCGTATGTGTCCGGGATGGCGTCTGTTATGTGTACGAAAAGGATCTTGTCCTGGTCAGACCACTTCGGAACGAAGTCTGCTGCGTCCTGCTGGCTTATATCGGTTTCTGTTCCTGTCCCGATGTCGTAGACGTAGAGATCGTAATCCCCTATTGTTGTCTCGCCCAGTTGGGTTCCTGGTCCAACCAGCCTCTCAAACACAACCTTTGCGCAGTCAGGAGAGAGGTTAGGATCATAATCACCTATCGGGAACTGCACGCCTATATTGGTTCCCTTACCAGACGGATCGGTCAGCTGGACCGGGTTCGAGCCGTCCTCGTCCATTATCCAGACGCTGTGGTTCCTGGTGTAGACGATCTTGCCGCATTTCCAGTCCGGATCAGCCTCGGAAATGCCGATGGTGTCGGTAAGCTGGCTGGTGATGTTGCCATCGATGTCCATTATGTAGATGTCAGTCCCTGCCTGCTTCCCGCCGTCTGATATGAACAGTATCTGCTCACCATCACTGGACCATCTGGGTTGGAAGTCCATCCAGTCGTTGCTGGTTAGCCTGGTGTATCCTTCACCATCAACCCTTATCATCACTATCTCTGATGTCTGGATAGCATCCAGTCCCCCGGCTTCCATCTCCCAGAAGACCAGCCTTCCCTGTGGGGAGAGTGAGGCACCGGAGACAGGCTTCTTGCTGCCATATATCTGCACCACTTCTGTCCCGTCCGATTTCATCACGAATATCCCGTACTTGTAGTCCATCTTTCCCTGTATCTGCCACCCTTCCGGCTCTTCTGGCTGGGTCGGTTGGGTCTGGGTGCAGCCGCTTATCAGAATTATTATTCCTACAAGAAGTATCAATGACAGTGTCTTCATGATTCTAATTGGTCCAAGAACTTAATAAAATACGCAGGTGTTATGTTTTGTAGGCTGTTCCTGAGAAGCCATCCTGTTTTTGGGTATTGTTAAGAGATTATATATAGGCCGGGAGACAATAATATGGTATGAAGAAGGCTATAATCGGGATTATTGTCGTAATAATCATAATCCTGTTAATCGAGTACATGTACCCGTCCATTATACCGATCGCGCTGTGGTAGTATCAGAGATACAGGGATATACACACAATTAAATAAGAAAAAAAGAGGGTATTGGTTGTTTTAGTTGTGTTTGTTTTAGTTGTTGTACCAGCATGACTGGAAGATATTTAAGTCTTTCGATGATCATCTAGGACAACGGTCTAGGATAACCGTCTGGTTATCTGTGACTTACCCTGTGCCTGACCACGTTGTCGTCCATTTCCCACATCTTCCTGAGCTGTTCCCTCCTGGTCTCTTCTCTCTTGGGTGGGAAACCCCTGCACACCCTGCAAAGGTAACGGCCCGTATTGTCCTGTCCCAGGTCCTTGGTCTCTATTCCGCACTTGTCGCAGTACCTTGGTTTTCCTCTCATAATATCTGTTATTTCTTTGTTTGATCATTTAAAAGCCCCACTCTCATAAAAGTAATTATGATAAAGATATCAAAGGCGGGTTCTAAGGATTCTGATAAGATAGCAGGACTGATCCAGAATCACCTGGGCAGGGATTACAAACCCCTCAGGATAACAAAGGAGATAATAGAAGAAAAGATGAAGGAAAGGGGCAATGGTTTCTTTGTCGCAAAAGACGGGAACAGGGTCGTGGGCACGATCAGGTACTCTGTCAAGGATCTGGATCTGGTTGACCTGAGATGGCTTGTGGTAGAGGATGTCCACAGGTACAAGGGTATCGGAACAGAACTCCTGAACACTGCATTAAAGGAACTGAAGAAACGAAGAATGAGGAAGGTTGTGGCAAGGATCATGTCGGATTCAAAGGAACCGATAACAGTGTTCCTGAAGGGAGGATTCCAGATAGAAGGCTACTTCAGGGAGCACTACAGGAAAGGAACCGACATAATACAGTTCTCAAGGTTCATCTGACTATCTGATCATCTGATCCGATCATTCCCAGGATCTCCAGGACCTCTATACACTAGTATTATCTCCACGCTCAGTGATACATTTAAAAAGGCTTGTTTTCAATATATTTTCCCATGTTCAGGAAAAACCCGATTAAAAAACTGTTAGAGAAGAGTTGGAGAGATAAAGAGACAGAAGAAGAATTCCGTACAAAATACTTTGCACTCTGGAACAGGCATAGAAATTACATAAAGACTAACTACAATGGTGGCAACCTTATTGCATTTCCAGCTGTGGTGGCTTCAATAGGCTTCCCTTTCTTCAGGAAAGCATACTTAGACGAAATAGAAAGAATCGTGGCGTAATCCGCTTAAAATTTTATTTTCTTATCGGACCTTAAGACCAGACCGAAGGCTTTACTAAAACACAGGGTAGAAAAAAATCTGTAAAGAAACGTACATTTGGTATAACACCAGTCATGTCATAGATTACGGATCCATTGTTCGTTTTCTGGTTTATTGCTCTTTCTTGAATTCTCGGAACGCGTCTGCGATTGCTCTCTCTTCTCTGTCCAGTTCTTCCAGGAGGATGTTCCTTATGTCTTCTGCTCTCATCTCCTCCCTTTGGTCTACTTCTATCTTGTTTGCTACCTTGTCTGCCAGTTCTTTTGCTCTTGCTTCGTCTATTTCTGCTCTTTCCGCAGCTTTCATTACGCCCCTTCTCAGTTTCTCTCTGTCGTAATCTTCTCTTCTATCGTCCCTTTTAACAATTCTTTTTACCATATCCAATATTTTGAT
>DAOUYM010000034.1 GCA_030666115.1 Candidatus Aenigmatarchaeota archaeon | reverse complement strand
ACGTTCTTTATCCCGACCCTTCTGAGGTTGGTCCTGGCAAACGAGACCAGATCAGGCTCCAGTTCGATCGAGTAGACCTTCTTAACCAGCTTTGAGAGAATGGCAGCCTGGTAACCCGATCCGCCGCCTATCTCAAGAACCTTATCGCCTGGCTGTGGATCCAGAAGCTCGGTCATGATCGCCACCATATGGGGCGCACTAATTGTCGGGCCGGAGCCTATCTCGAGCGGGCGGTCCGTGTAAGCGTACGCCCTCGCCTCCTTGGGAATGAACTCCTCCCTTGGAACATCATTGAAGGCCCTGATTATTCGCTGTGTCTTCAGGTATCCGGACCTCTGGAGCTTCTCCACCAGATCTTTTTTATCCTCCCTGAACATAATATAATTAAATAGAATCATGCTAATAAGTGCTAATAGGGAGACCGGAAAGAATAGGAAGATGGAAAAAAATAGGAAGATAGGAAAAAATAGGAAAATATGTTAAGGTGTTGTGGTGTTATGGGATCGTTTGATCTATGTATAAGGACAGAGAATCACAAGGAAGCAATAGGTATGGCAAAGAGGCTGGGATTCTCAGGGATTGGTCTGATAGTCCCCTACTCCATCAACTACATGAGGGAGATCGGTGACCTGAAGGACAGCATAAAAAAGATTAAGCCGGGGATTGACGTGGCTTTTGGTGTGGAGATAAACCCGGCCAGATCAGGCAAGATGAAGGACGTGAGGAGGGTTGCCAAAACCGTGAGGAAGGATGTTGAGCTTGTTGTGGTGAGGGGCGGAGACGTGAATGCTGACAGGACAGCACTCGAGACTCCGGAGGTCGACATCATCACGCACCACAAGGACATGAGGATAAACCAGGTCCTTGCCAGGCTTTCTGCAAAGAACAACGTCTCGGTGGGTTTCCTTTTCAGTGACCTCCTGCTTTCTTACAAGAGGACCAGGATCTCCCTGTTCTCTGACATGATAAGGGATGCCAGGATACTGAAGAAGTACAAGTCCCCCTTCATACTCTCATCAGGTTCCTTATCAGAATGGGACCTCCGCTCACCATCTGACCTGCTTGCCTTCGGGAGGATGCTTGGTTACCAGGATAACCATCTCAGGAAGTCAATGTCAGACTGGATACTGAAGGAGAACCGGAAAAGGCTGGGTAAGAAATGGGTAATGCCTGGTGTGGAGATTGAATAAACACGAGGAAACAGGAAACAGAAGTGATGGTAAATGACTGATGTTATGGTGTGTCTTGTGTGCAACAGCCAGGATATATGGAAAGATAGCTCGTTTAAATTCGAGCAGAGGTGCGGCCTTACCAGGTACAGGTGCAGGAACTGCGGATTCTCCGGACCGATGACATTAATGGAAAAGAAAGGTGCTGACAAACTAAAGGTTCTCAAACCCAAGAAGGGATCCAAGAAAACCGAAAAGAAATGATTCACTCCTTTCTCAGCAGTTCTATCACTTCATCATTCTTGTTCTCAAGGATCAGTTCGAACACGTCCTCAAATATCCTTGGATCCAGCTTCGCTTCCCTGAGATTGTCCTCCAGGAGTTTTTTTCCAGTTTCCTGGACTGAGAGCCTGTGCTCCTCGACTGTCTTGGCCTGGATATGTTCATCCTCTGTCGCTTTCTTGAACGAGATCAGGGCACGGTCCTGGAACATGGTCTTGATGTTCTCCAGGGGTAGTTCCCTTTCCTTTCCTGTAAGCTTTATCCTTATTATGGGCTTCTTTACGGGTTCCTTTCCGTCTTCCATGTGCTGGGAATGGGACTGGGAATGGGACTGGGAATGAGACTGAAGGATCTGGTTTATCTCGTTTATCATCTCGTCCCTTCCTGTTGTTTCTGTATCCATCTTCCTGAAGAAGACTGCCCTGATGGACTCGAGCGGGATCTGTTTTGCCTGGTCTGCTTTCGTGGCCCGGGTGTCAACTATCCAGAGGCCTCCTGGATTAGCTGATTCCTTGGTTATCTGCGTGGTTACGGGGGCACCTGGTATGATCAGGGTCCCGCTGTCATGCGCGGTCTTGACAGGATCATGCATGTGACCGCAGACGTAGAGATCGAATCCCTTCGGGAACTTCTCCACCGGCAGCAGGTGGGGCGCATACATGAACGGAGCAATGGACTGGTGGATCATGAAGATGTTGAAACACCCTGGTGTGGGAACAGGGTTCCACTGCTCAAGCACGCTTTCAGAGTACTGATCAGGCACTCCCGACATCCCCTGTACGCAGACCCTCTCTTTGCCGGCATCGCCATCCCTTTCAAGTATCACGCCGTTGCAGTGCAGGTACACCAGGAAACCGGCCCTTTCCAATGCCTCAACCGGATTGAGCAGGCCCCTGACTCTTCTCTCATGGGTCCCGTGTATCGCTATGACAGGTATCCCCTCGGACTTTATCAGCGGGATCTCATCAACCTTCTTGTTGTTTATCCCATCTGCTATCCTGACTTTATTCTGGGACATCATGGGCTTCATAAGCAGCTGCATTCCCTTCACAAAGACCTCTGTCCTGGGAACGCGGGTATCAAACATGTCACCTGCAATAAGGATTGCATCACAATCCTTCATCTTCTCCAGCATCTCTTCCGTGGCCTCGTAGGCATCGCTCTCGCGGTCAGTTCCCAGCCCGTATCCCAGATGCAGATCAGAAATTATCCCTATTCTCATAAGAAGTCACCCGTTGTTCTCCTGTATAACTATCGTTTATAAATTTTATAAGCATTGGTTGTTATGTTGTTATTTTAATGATAATTGATTACATTATATTATATTATAACGAGACTTGATCATGTTTCTAGGATAATGTGGGAAAGGTGTGCTGGGGTAAAGAAGCGTGAAACCGGATTAATTATTACAGATAAAGGACATAATCTACGATTTCGATAAGTTCAGTGTATTTGGTTTCCACAATAAATCCACTGTTCCCGGGGAATTGTTCGCGGGTATGTAAGGCTTAAATACATTTTTTTCTAATAATATCTCATATGTCAGGGAAGTACATTGTTACCGGTGGTTGCGGTTTTATTGGAAGCAACATTGTCAAGAGGCTGGTTAGTGAGGGGAATGGTGTTGTGATAGTTGATAATCTCTCGACGGGCAGCCTGGACAACATGGACAACATAAAGGATTCGAATGGTGAGAAACTGAAGGTCCTCAGGAGCATAGACGAGCTTAAAGGGCTTGATGGTTCTGATGCGAAGTTCGACGGGATATTCCACCTTGGGATGCCCAGCTCAACCCCGATATACAGGGACGACAGGGGCCTTATAGGAAAGACAGCCAACGACACGGTCAGTCTCTGGGAGTTCGCCAAGGATCGGAAACTCAGGATTGTTTACGCTTCATCTTCATCACTGTACAACAAGCAGAAACCACCCTTCAATGAGGAGATGCCGGTCATTCCGACTGACTTCTACACAGAGGTCCGGCTCTTTGTTGAGAGACTGGCCAGGGTCTACTACGAGTTCTATGGTGTCAGGAGCATGGGACTCAGGCTGTTCAGTGTTTATGGCGAGAACGAGAAGAGCAAGGGAAGGTTTGCCAACCTGATATCCCAGATAGAATGGACCAGGGACAGGGGGGAGACCTTTGAGTTGTACAATGAGGGAAAGGCCACCAGGGATTTCACGCACATCTCTGACGTGGTTGAGGCATTCATCATTGCCATGAAATCCGATCTTGATTACGATATAGTCAACATAGGGACCGGCGTCTCGCATACCATAAACCAGATAATAGAGGCAGTGGGACTGAAGGACTTCAGGTATGTCGGGAACCCGATAAAGAACTACGTTGACGATACACTGGCTGACACCAGTAAAGCAGAGAAGGTACTGGGATTCAGGACCAGGGTTGACGTGATGGAGTACATAAAGAAACGCAGAGGGTCTAGAGGACCGGGGACAGAACAGGAGATGAATAAATGAATGAAAGCAATAACCAGAGGAAGATTCCGTACAAGGAGTTCCCGAAGAGGGTGAAGCCGATCAGGGACAATGATGTTTATTCTGTACATGACATCAGTGGTGTTCTCCAGAACATGACCACATCCATGACAGTTCTCCACCCAGGAAAGGCGACAGGAGGACACGAACACGAGAAAGAAGAGGAAGTCTACGTGTTCTTCGAGGGTTCGGGGGAGATGCAGCTTGGAGACGAGAAGTTCGCTGTTGAGAAAGGCGATATAGTCCTCATACCGGCAGGTAACTTCCACAAGGTCTTCAACACAGCAACCGAGGGGGACCTGATATTCTTCTGCGTATTCGAGAAGTACGCTGGCAGAGGGAAGTGATAATCACTGTTTTTTCGTTAGCGTGCTTTTGATCTTCAATATCACTATACCCAGGTCAACCAGGAAAAGAAAGCCATCCGTAACGATTAAAGGCAGGCTGTTGATCAGGATCCCGTAGACCGTCCACAATCCGGTTGCCGCCAGTATAACAAGTAAGGCTGTCAGTGAGATATCATCAAGACTTCTGGTTCTATATGATTTCACTAGTTGGGGGATAAGGCTCACTGCTGACAGGAACCCGGCAATAAAACCTATTACATCAACTAACATTTTATCAAATTGGTTTATTGCTATAAATAAAAGAATCGATCAGATCCTATTCGAGAACATCCACTTTCTTGCCTACGATCTCGCCTGGCAGGCCCCTGCTGAACCTTGCCCTGACCACGCCGTTGCTCCCGTGGGTATTGACAATTTTGCCGAAGATCTCCTTCTTCAGCTTTCCAGGACTGGTCCACTTGACCCTCCTGCCTATGAATCCTGATGCCAGGACCTTTGAATCAACCCCGGGTATCTCCAGCAAAAGCTGGTTCATGGTCTGGGTGTGTCTGCCTCTCCTGAAGTTGACTACCGTTGCTTTCATGCTCATACCCTATTTATTAAACCCGATTAATTTAAATATGTTTTTTTGTTAAGAATGCGCAAAGTTCAAACCATGTCAGGCCATATAGAATGCGACCGCCCCTGCCATGGCAGGATAGGAACCTATTATAAGGGTCTTTGCCAGAAGCTCTAGCTCAAATGTAAATATTCCAAACAGTGCGATGGATATGACCTCGATGCATATGCATATTGCATAGAGTGTCAGGAGCCTCTTTAGGATGAATATTGATCCCTCCTTCTCTACCCATTCCTTCTTGTTCTTGTATACGAGCACAGCGGATACTGCAATAATGAAGGCAAGTATTCCTATAGCGTTATACCACGCAAGACCAGTAACCAGTTCTGTGTTAATCATAAGCCCGAACCCTATAACAACACCGAGTAATGCCCCTGCAAATCCCCTTGCAACCTCAAGAACCCGCTCTCTCCTGAAGGTGAATATCGCGATTTTTACAAGGGCCTCTTTTATTTCGTCTTCTTTGATGATTATGTTAGTTTCCATCTTCTCGATTTCCCTTTCTTTTTCCAGAATTTGCTTTCCTGTTTTCCCTATGTTCTTCTCCTCTTCAAGAATCATCTTTCCTGTCTTCTCCATATCCTTCTGCGCATCAGCCATCCTGCTCTCGGTCCTTCTTGATGTTTTCTCGGATTCCTTGATGTCGTCTATAAGTCCCTCTATCTTTTCCATTCTCCTGAACAGTTTGTAGGGGGGGTACTTCTTAGAAGAAACTCGTTTTTTCGACTTTTTCTTCTTTGGTTCTTTTTTCGTTGATTCCTTTTTTTGTGCAGTTTTTTTCTTTGCCATTATTTTAAATTATCAGGGGATGTTAATAAATATTATTTGCTTAAGTTACTGTCCTTTTTGGGCAGTTTATCGCTTCTGACCCGTTTCTTTCATTTAAATATTTATATAATAAGGAACGAAAGGAACATGGCCAGATAACCCCCGGGAGGCTATCCAACCATGTTTTACTCGGATGCCATCCATCCGGAGCGCATACCGTGCATGCCCTGCATACCTTTCATTCCGGGCATATCAGGCTTTCCATGCCTTGCACGCATTTGCATTCCTGATGCCATTATCAGTTCGTGGTTCTCTTCTCTCCACTGATTCAGTGCATCCTGAACTTCCTCGTCAGTGGCGTCCTCTGGAAGACCGAGCTTTTCTTTTACAGTGGTCATGTGCTCTTCCATGAGAGTTTCTCTGTTCTGCATCATTGCATTCATGATATCTTCCTGGGTTGCGTCTTCAGGAAGGCCGAGTTTCTCTTTCATTGCTTCCATCCTATCTTCCAAACCCATTCCGCCTATTCCGGCTCTCATCCATCCTTCTCCTGCACATGGGAATTGACTGAATGTTTCGTCGGGTGTTTCGCTGGTTGTGTCTTCCGCGGTGGCGCCCATAGATACCAGACCCATAGACAACACCAGGGCAACGAGTCCCAGTGCAACGAAGGCTGTTTGGTTCTTCATTTTTACACCTCCCTGTCCATCTTAGGGGTGAAACGACATATTAGTCTTTTGTGAAACGAGATGAAACAAAGCTTTTAAGCATGAAACCACATATTAAGGTATTCTGAAACGGATTGAAACCAGAAATAAAATGGAATTAAATCAGAAAAGGGATTGGAAAGGTAGATGCTTTATGTGGAACGGTTTTGAGGCCATAACCAAGAGGAGATTCATAATCATAATGTTCCTGTGCTTCATATTCGGGGGTTATTTCATAATTTCATATGGTTCAATGGTGCAGTCCGAATACGTAAGAACTGCAATGATGTCAGATATGATGGAGAACGGCGATCCATCTGACGTGATGATGGAGTTCAACGGATCATTCCCCAGAGGCATTAATGGATTCAGGGGAGGTATGAGAGGATTCCAGATGAATTACCTTGTCTCTCCTGCCCCGCTCATAAACCTCCTTAGCGGGATCATGTTCATAATTGCAGGGCTGTCTGTCTGGAGTTTAAGCAGGGATAAGGAAATCAAGGAACTTAAGGATGAGATAACTGACATGCTCCTGCTTCCTGAAGAGAAGGAGATAATGTCAGAACTGAAGAAACGTGGCGGGGAGATAACCCAGAAGGAACTGGTTAGCAGGACCGGTCTCAATAAAGTCAAGGTTCACAGGATACTGAACAGGATGGAGAGCAAGAAGATAATAAGAAAGTATCCGTATGGAACCACCAAGAAGGTCATAATAGAAACAGGTAAACCAGACAAAGCAAAGAAATCAGATTAATTCACAGCCTGTGTTCACAGCGTGTGTTCACATTTTATGTTCACATCGTGTGTTCACATTTTATGTTCACAGCCTGTGCTTTCTTCTTTTCCTTAACAGCATATCAATTGAGATGTCCTTGCTCCTGCTCTTGTTCGATCGTCTGGTCTTTATCATTATCATCTCACGCTCTATCTCTTTCTCTATATCCTTCAGTTCGTGCCTTCTCTTCCGTATCTTAAGCATCCTGCAGGAAAGGGACCTGACTATCCTTCTCCTGAACAGCAGAAATAGTATTAGCAGTATAGCGATTATAAGGACCAGAACAGAGACGAACTCGATCATATATAATTATTCAGTTCCCTATTAATAAAGCATGGAAGTCCAGAAGTACGGCAACAGCGTACTGGTCATGATAAGGGTGAACCCCTCCTCAGGAAGATTCAGGATACATGAGAAGGACGGCAAGCTTCTGGTTGATGTCAGGAACAGGCCTGAAAGGGGTATGGTGAACAGGGAGATTGTCGTGAACATTGGAAAGATCCTTGGGAAAGAAGTTGAGATAGTTAAAGGTCACAAGAGCAGGGACAAACTGATAATGGTCAGGGACGCCTCCAGGGAAGAGGTGAAGAGGGGTTTACAGAACATGCTGAAGAAGAGGTTAGAATCCCATCAAGGCTAGGACAGTTGGTCCGAACAGGCTGCCGACGTAGGCGAACAACGCGAACTGGAAGAACCTTCCTATTATTGAGGCGATGATGAACTTCTTGAAATCCATCCTGAATATTCCCCCGCACCACGTGAACACCTTGAACGGGATCGGGCTGAATGCGGCTATCAGCACCGCCCATGCGCCATACTTATCGAACCATTTCTCCACCCTTGGGATGTGCTTCTTGAACAGTTTCTCTGCTACCGGGTGTCCAAAATAGAATCCAAGGACGTATCCTACCACAGCGCCTATGACCGATCCGATTGTTGCGACCACTGTCACGAGAAAGGGATCCAGCCCAAAGCTGGTGGCTGGGGCTATTACTGTTGCTGTGGGGATCGGGAATATAAAGGACTCAAGCAAGGCTATTATGAAGGTACCGGACAGGCCGTACTGTATAATGAATGCCTCAACCCACAACAGGAATCCCTCGATCATAGAATCTGCTAAATAGTTTGGTACACTGGTTTATTAGGTTTATCGGGTTTATTGGTTCACCACTCAGTACGTTGTCACTTTCTTCTTTTCCGGGATCTCTGAGTCTATGATAATCGGTCCTTCCCTTTGGACTACGTATGGATTCTCTGATGGTTCTGTCTTGTTTGATTCTGCATTGTCTGGTTTTGTGTGTGGTTCCTCTGTTCTGTCTGCTT
>DAOUYM010000019.1 GCA_030666115.1 Candidatus Aenigmatarchaeota archaeon | reverse complement strand
TCTTCTCAGTTTATCCCTTCTCAGTTTCTCAATTACCTGATCCAATCACTTGGTCAGTTTTATCGTAATGGTAGAGACGTTTATCCTGCTCCTCTGTTCATCCTGTATTTCCTCTGTGCCGATGTCTATGCTGTACTTGACGCCCTGCACGAACCTGTTCCTGACAACCTCAACAACATCCACTGCCCTTGATATCGATCTTCCGCGGGCCTTTACGTTGACCTCTGGAATGCCGCCAGAGAACTGGGTTATCACTGCAAGGACATACGACATCGTTGGCTTCTTCCCAACGTAGACGATGTTGTCATCCATCCTTACCCTCTGTGCCTTCACATCACTTTTCTGCTCGCCTGTTTCTTTTTGCTCAACTGCTTCTTTCTGCTCCTTTGCTTCAGCTTTCTCGCTTACTTCCTTTTTATCACTCGTTTCCTTCTTCTCGCTCGCTTCTTTCCTCGCTTCTCTCCTTGCTTCCTTCCTCGCTTCTTTTGCCTTCTTCTGCTTTCCTGCCATAGATTTCGCCTCCTGACTTGTTCTATTGACGCAGGTCAGGTTTCCAACCTGCGCCTCCTGAATTATAGAATCACTGGTACTTACTTCTAATTAGGATGTTAGATTTTAAAGATTTACTTACCAGAGAGAATCAGGCTATGTGGAAAGGCAGATTTATATTACAACTGATTGTTTCCAGAAGAGCAACATTGTACATTTCCTTAACAACGTTCTCAAGTTCGCAGAGATTCACGTTCTCTGTAATGTATTTCTCTTTCATAACATCTGATAACGGTTTGTAGGTCCAGTGCCAGGGTTCGTAATCATACCCCTCAGGATTACTTTCGGGGTATTCCAACACAAAACCATAATTACTTGCATGGGTCTGCAGCCATTTGAATTCATCCGAATCCTTGAATGACAGATAAACAGAGTTGAAGTCTATATCAGTCCCCCAGTGATGCTGACTGGTTCCTGGTATGGCACTTACTGATTTTCTGTGTTCAAACGTATCCGTGGTTTTCTTGTCCTCCCATATACCCAGCTGATAGTTGTAGTTTCTGTAAGCAGAAAGTATCAGAATATTCACACCATCATTCTTTCCAGCATCTATCATCTCTTTGGCTTTATCATATACATCTTTTCTCAACTTAAGGGTCTGCCCGCGCTTGGCCGTAATCAGATGCTGGTCATCTATCTTAACCAGATCCGACCACTCTTCCTTACCGATAAGCTTGTCCTTGGTTATAATTTCTTCTGTTTGACCAGATCCCCCACCATCACCTGATTCCATCCACACAACATCACCAGCTGATTCAACTTTGACATCTCCATTTTCATCCACATTGAAAACAAATGCTGATCTCAGCGGCGCGAATGTGATCTTGGTCCCGTCGTATATCGGGAACACCTGCTCATCAGTCCTCGTGTCCTGAACTGTTACCCTCAGTTTCACTGTTACCTTATACTTTATACCCTCGAACTTCCCGGTTGCCCTGTTTTCTATGTATGTTATGCTGACTTTGGCTTCCTCGAAAACCGGTTTTATGTGGTAGTTGCCCTCGTCCCTCTCAGAACCCACATTTATGCTTTTTAGTTCATTTCCCTTATCTGTCTCACTCGGTTTAGTGTCAACTGGTCCCTTCGGCCAGGAATCCACCTTATCTTTGATCTCCTCCCCCAGCGTGGCCTTGGTGTTTATGTAAATTTCCTTGCCCTTGTTGTATATCCCGTAGCAGTCTATCTTGAAGATTTTCTCTAGGTTGGAACCCTTTTCCATTGTTATGTAAATCTTCCTTATATCATCATCCGTTTTTATGAACATATCCCTGGCCGTTGCCTTTATCTCTAGTGGGTTCAGGGTTTCAATCTTGACGCTATCGTATTCGTATATGCTGACCTTGTAGTCAGTCAGGAATCTGTATTCAGGTTTGGCGTAAAGATTGAGATTTTCCTTCACACCCAATTCCAGTGCTGTCTTGAAATCATCCTCACTCTTGCTCATGTCAAACGTCTCGAGTGTGTCGTAACATGCCTGGTAGACAGAATAATCAAATGACACATTCATGTAGAGACTGGCAAGTTCAAGCGCGTTGTTCATGGAATATGTATGGAAAACAATATCAGATCTCCTTTCCATTGTCTCTCCCCATTTCCAAGTAATGCCAGCAGAGTGTAATGCAGTGGCTGCTATAAGTATGATCAGTATTGCAGCTATTATTGAATACCCTTTTTTCTTTACCATGCTCTCAACGACCCCCCTGTATTAACATTACCAGCCCTGGCACCGGGCAGTGGTATGTAAGTACCGTATACCCTGAAGGTCTTACATTCATCAGGGAAGTCATGTATGCAGTCTCCTGTCCAATCACTTGTATCAAAAAGGTTACATGGATTTATTGAATCCTTGTCTGCTGAGAATGACCGGCCCCTTAGTTCAAAATGCAGGTGGGCGCCACTTGAATAACCAGTGTTCCCTGATTTCGCGATGATATCGCCTGCTTTCACACTGCCCCCCACCCTTAGCTTCGAGTCAACCGCTTTCAGGTGATAATAATACGTTCTATATTTTTTTCCATTGAATACGTGATCAATTACTATACTGTTTCCGTAACCATGATTACATCTACAATCACTATAACCCTTATCATTCTTTTTAATCTTTAGGCAGTTACCTACCTGTTTGCAGTGTGTTTGTCCCTTATCAGGATCGGGGTAAATGTCCACAACAATTCCATCAGCAGCTGCGTAAACATCAAGGTTCTCTCCACCAACATCAATACCTCCATGGCAATCGCATTTATCAGCTAGTCTTCTGTAACCAAAACCAGATGTTACTTTCTTACCCGAGCTTGGCCACTTGAGTACTATGTTATCCGATATCGGTGCATTCAGGCCGCACGTCTGTGCAGCCACTTCTGTATACACTGGTTTTTCAGTCTTGGTTTCCTTTCCAAGGTAGTACGCAAGGGATTCCCCGAATATTATCAGTTCATGTTTTACGCCCATCTTCTGGATTCTGTCATCTATCCTCTCAATATAATCTTTAACGTAGTCGTTGTGATTATCAGCAGCCAGTGCCCCAAGACTATACATCGCAACAACATCATTTTCACCTGATCTGAAAAGACCAAGAAGTTCACTGCCCCTATCATCTATATACATGTTTGAATCTATTGCTCTCTTTGAGACAACTATCCCGCTCATTAGCAGTACCTGATTCAGGAGTATGATTCCCAGGGCAAGGAACAGCGCAAAAGCTACTACAACAAGTTCAACGCCTCCACCCTTAAGTTTCCGTCTGGACATATAACCTCCCGACATGGATATCGTTGCCATCTTTTATGTTTACATATATCTGATGATGTGGATCTCTGGAACCCACAGACCACCCGAACGACCAGGTCTTCTCTTCACCAGCAATCTTCTTCTCGAGATCAATAACCTTGGCCCTTGCAGATATATCTGACAGCATGGGGAATTTATCCTTGCACAGATCGCCTATACTACCGCTTTTAGCATCAAGATCAGAAGCTAGCATATATCCTCTCCCTTCTCTGAGGCACACGTCAACGAAGTGTGCGGCATCCACTGTGTTCAGGTAACCCATTGTTGTTACAGTTACCTTTGCAGAATCCCCAACACTTTTTATGAATAGTATGCCAGCAAAGAACACTCCCAGCATAGCTACTATGGCTATAAGTAGGGTGAATGGAAGATTGAAAGAAGATCCCTTCAGCATTTTTTAATCACCACCTTATCTTTAGGGTCTTCATAACCCTTTTCAATACAAACCTTATCCACTTTCGTAAGTTTGACTGATTTCTGGAGTATGTTTCCTATTATCTTGAAATCATCACTCGTTTTCCCTTTCTTACCACCGTTGTAAGGTGTTACCTTTATGTTGCATTCCTCTTTACACTCGATCTCTATGTCGTATATTGTCTTAAATTCTACAATCATCCTGGCCTTTTCAGCTACAGAAAAACCATTCACAGAACTTGTTATGGTATAGGTTATGGTTGCTTCTTCAATAACCTTCATGGCAGCCTCTGTTGCAGAGGCCCACTGGACGATTATGATTATGAAAAATAAACCAATAACTATGAGAAAAATCCGCTGGATAGAGAAAGATACAGGAACTCCTGCTGCATCGCCTTTCATTCTCCTCATCAGCAGCCTCCTTCACTAACGGATATGTTGAAATTCTCATCAGTCAATTTCTTCATGGTTATACAGTATTTCCTTGATTCTCCCCTTTTTCTGGATCCCGACAACACCCTTTGCTCTATCGGACCGTTGTAGTGACACTTCTCACACGTATCCAGAATATCACAGATTGGTTTTATACCCTTAAATTTCTCCTTGTATACCTTTTCAATTTCTTCTTTTATGAGATCCTTGTACCATTTCCAGAATGCAAGACCACTCTTGGTTTCCTCGAAGTATGGTATGGCTATCATATAGACACCATAACCATCCGGGCACTTGAACAATTGATCTGCATCGGCAGGGATGAAGTAGTTAAGGTAGAATTCCTTGAGTGTATCTTCATCAACGAACGCTATATTATCAACACAATCACCAATAATAACTCCTATCTTCTTACCCTCCCCACCAACAGTAACGGACTTGAATTCTGATTTTATAGCCTTGATTGTGTTATGCGTGTTTACCCCCCAGCATTCCCCTTGTATTATGCCCAGGAATGCGGGATATATGAATACAACAAAGAAAAAGAGCACGAATACTATCCCCGTTGCCCACATAACAAATGTCATTACAGAGGAGAAGGACTTCATAATAAATAATTATCCGCGGTCGCTTAAATTTACCTAATCAACATAGTCCCGGCAGCCAGCATATGAGGGTTGTCATGGTATTAGTCAGCGATGAGCCTATATCCATTGTGCCTGAAAACATTAAGGAAATAACAATAACAGCTATAGTTAAAGATATCAACAAAAGCAACATCATTGGAGCGACTCCTTTTTTCATATCAATTCAATCCCGGAAGTTGTATGTTCACAACACCCATCTGATTTAAAAACGTGAACACTATGACCACGATGAGTATCATGATCAGTATGGCGGCCATTATTTTTATGAAACTACCCGCAGTTCTCTCAGTGGTTATCACCATGATAAAGTATTGTTCACCCCGGTTTAAATTAATATAAGACGGGAGAAACAAATATATATCATGGTAGAGTTCGAAATGGAGCAGATCGTGGAACTGCTTCTTGTTGTCATACTCGGCGTAATGATACTGTTTTTCGTGGTTGGTGGAGGCAGGAACCTTGGCGGGCTCTGGGACTCCTTTTGTAAAAACAATCCACAGTTCTGTGGGGGTGGAGACACGAGTATAGAGTACAGCATGTCCATTCAGTCTGCATCTGCTTTGAGATGCGCTATAGACTGTGTAATACTTGGAAAAAAGGACCCCTCAGATTGCACTTGTCTGGGTACATTCAAGTCGGCTGCGTTGGGTCCTACCCCAAGCACTAACCCACTGGGCGTTTCTGGTATGCAGGTCGATACCTCTGGTCTGGCTAAGATGGAAGTTGATGCTACTGTAAGTTGCGAGGAAGCTGATCCCCAGACCATGGGGAACATAGTCATTGCCGCATCAGACATTGGTTCAGCAGAGGATTTCTGCAAGAGCACGTGTACTGAGGACTGTGTAGTTAAGATAACAGACAAGGGCAGGATGGAAGATTACCTGGTGCAGAAGGACAAAACGCTTGTGAAATGTGACTGTAAATGTGAAAGTGGTAAAAAGGGATCGAATCTCGGATTAGTTGCTGCACACGCAGAAGACATATGTCAGGAAAGATGTGGTACGAGTAAGGCAACGATAAGCAACTGCGAAAACGTTGATGTCAACATGGATGCGCCCGGAGACAGCGGCCCGGCATACTATATATCACCTGTTAAATTCTACAACGAGTTAATCAAGAATGATGTCGAGGTTCTTCCAGTAAAGGGCAGCAGCTGCAAGTGCGTCAATAAGGCAAACAGTGATGATAAGCACGATGCTTACGGTGTTGGTCCCGAATGGGCAGGGGATATGTGCAATGCACAAGATTACAAAAGCGATTCCATTTCTTCGAGTACACATGACACAGTTTGTACTGACTTCGAGGGTAACCTGCTGTTCTACAAAGACAAAAAAATATTCTTTTACTACAATAAGAAGACTGAGCCCAACTACGACGACACTGACAGGGTGATCTCCGGTTTTAGAAAAACTCCCAGATACGAGTGTGAGAGAGAGATAAAGACAGTGAAATGCACTGTTAATGATTTCAAGCTGCCACAAAAGATCAGTGACGTCAAGACCTACATAATAAACTACGGTGATCCCAAGTTCATTTTTTACTGGAACATGTTTCCGATAGAGGAGAATACATGGACCTTCAAACCGGACTGGAAGGTCCATGCCCTGATAGCAGCGGTTTCGATACTACCACCCACGAAAGCTCTTGGTCTTGTGGTAAAGACCGGTGTTAAGATGGCTGGGACAGGCGCCAAGAATTTGCTCCCAAAGGCATTCAAAAGTCTTGGAAGTCCGTGGCTGACTTCGGGTGGCGTAACATTGCCGATAATGAAAACCGCTGCAAAAAAAGTGGGAGTGATGGCGATTGGACGGCAGGTATTCAAGGAAAAACTGAAGGAAATAGTATCTAAAAGGTTAACCGCAAGGGGCATTACAAGAATGGTAATAAAGGGAGCTGTATTGGAGACTGCGTATCATGTGGCCGTGCTGGTTGACAACATGTCAGAGAAATACGAACCTAAGGGAAACAATATGGTACTGAAATCACCCTTTGAGAAAGCAGAAACATACACACTAGAGAGTAAATGGGAGGGTAGTCCTGTTCTGGTCAAATGGGATAAGAGACCAACCTTCCTGCATTATACAAACCTGGAAAATGCTCATCTGGTCTCTCCATGTTACCTGAATGAATTCGAAGTGTACAGGAAAAGTGTGGTATGTGAGAAATATTCTTATGTCCCGAGTGTGGGAGTAACGGTTTGTGAATCACCCAAAGAATATGATAACAAAGAATATGCATGGATGGGAGTCACGCCAGATGAGCATGATAAGATGTTAATAAAGAATTGCATGGAATGTGGCACGTTTAGCAAGAAAGTCGACGAGTTCCTGTTCGATGGTGCCTATGATAAGACCGTCGCTTTCTCTAAGATGTCGAACAAGAAGATCTTCGAGCACGTGAAATCACTGGACAAGACAATATCCGGGGAAGATACATATGACATGACTAAAATGAAGATATACCTTCCGCACAAACTCAAAGAAACAGGCGAAGTCCACTACATAAGCGATCTTAAACACGTTGATAAAGAGGAAAAACTCAATCTCATATGCGATGAAATCATTGCTGATTATGACGTGTGGTCAGGAAAACTGTACAAGGGCAGTACCCAACTAAAGAACATTAAGATGAGATGCCGGGCTAATGAAAAAAAGGATGAATTTGGTACCTGTATAATTAATATTAACGATAAAGATACCGACAGCAATGCTTTCACAGAACCATTCGAGTACATAACAATCATTACTGATGTTCCTGAGAAAAAGGAAGACTATGCTACTAATTATTATCATTCACTATCCATATCCGAAGACAGGTGCTACAAAACATCTGAAAGGATAAGATTCACTGATGACGATTTCGATGGAATCTGGGACAGCATAGAGGTGGGTGAGGATGACGATAACTTCTACGTCCTGTCAGAGATTGATGGCAGCGGGAACTTTGGATCCATTTCATCTGATATAAAGTGCTGTTACGTGCCTGCTACGATATTAGATCTAACTGATTTAAGTAACAAGAAAAGGGCAACCGGCATAACAGGCAACAAGAATTACTGCATTCACCACTTCACAGCAGGGCAGACATGGTTGAAAGATGTAACCACTGTAGCAAACCTAGTTGGAGGTCCTATCCTAATTATATTTGGGGGTGTGCCTGGATTCTTCGTAGCAGCGGCCTTAACAATAGTCAACGCCGGTACCGAAACGGTAATTGATTATAAAGTAGCCTGGCCCTAAATCATAGAGAACCAATCACGAGGGGATTATCCCTTCTTCACAGTCTGGCCTGATTTCTCTTTGATGTACCAGTCCACCATTCTCTTCAGCTCTTCCTTGAAATCGGTTCTTGGCTTGTAGTCCAGTTCCCTGGTTGCCCTGGATATGCTGTAGTTCCTGTTCATGATGAGTGTGTCCAGATAGTTGCTCATACCTTTCATCTTTGCCAGGGATCTGACCAGCCACATCGGCATGGTCTTGGGTTCGTTGCCCAGCAGCCTTATCAGGGTCTCTGCGAACTCCACGAACTTAACAGGCTTGCTGTCAGCTATGTTGTAGGTTCCCTGCGCCTTTGAACCTGGCTTCAACCCGAGCCTGAATGCCTGGACGACGTTCAAGATGTGGGCGACGTGGGTGAGGTTGGTGGTCTTTGGGACAGGGAAGCCCTTCTCCAGCAATCCCAGGTTCTTTAGCCAGTATGGTGATCCCTTGCCGTAGACAGGAGCTATCCTGAATATCACGCTTTCCAGACCAGAATTCCTGATCAGGCGCTCAGCTTCCTTCTTGGACTCCCCGTATGGGGTCTTTGGCTTCCCTTTGTAATCCTCTTTCGCTACCCCTTTGACCTCTCCATAAACAGAGACAGAGGATGAGAACATGATCTTCTTTGCGTTGGGGCTGCAGGCTTCCAGAATGTTCCTTGTCCCCTCCACGTTGACCCTGAACAGTTCTTCCCTTGGCTTGGTATATGAGACCAGTCCTGCAAGGTGGATTATCGTATCCACGTCCTTACCGATCCCTTCCAATGACTTCGGGTCTGTCACATCTCCTCTCACTACCTCGTATTTCGGATACATCCTCTTTGCTTTCTCAGGATCCGTGGTAAGTATACGTATGCCTTTACCCTTCTTGCCTATCTCATTTATTATATTCTGACCTAAGAATCCTGTTGCACCTGTTACCAAAAACATAATAATAGATTAACATTAGGTTTAAAAGCTTTCGTATGAATGCCTTATTTAAATAACAATCCAATCTAATTCTATAGAATCAGTGCGTTAGTGAGGTTGGTTACATGAAGATGGGAAAGATTGAAACCTACATCCGCGATATCATAGAGAAGGACGGGGTCGTTTTCTTCGGCCTTATAGACCCGCTTTATCAGAAGAATAATAACGGTCCTGTGAAGTGTGCCAGGGCATTTAATTAAGCAGGCGCAGACGTGATCCTTATAGGCGGATCAATAGGTGCTGAGGGAGAGGCATTCAACGACGCTGTTAAGCAGATAAAGGAATCTGTAAACAAACCAGTCGTGCTATTCCCGGGGAATATAGGAGGAGTATCAAAGCACGCAGACGCGCTTTATTTCATGAGCCTCCTGAACTCCAAGAACCCCTACTGGATAACAGGCGCCCAGGCGCTTGCTGCTTCTGTGATATCCAACACCAATCTCGAGCCAATTCCCACATCCCTTCTTATAGTTGAGCCAGGGGAGACTGTCGGATGGGTGGGTGAGGCAAGGCCCATTCCCTACCACAAGCCTGACATAGCAGTTGCTTATGCCCTCGCAGGCAAGATGCTCGGGCAGAGAATGACCATACTTGAAAGGGGATCCGGTGCACCAGGCCCGTCCTCTCCGGAGATGTTCAGGGCAGTCAAGGAAGCAGTGGGTCACCCTGTTATATGTGCTGGCTCAAGCAAGAACCTGAAGGATATCGAGACCACAATAAAGGCCGGAGCAGACGGAATCCACATCGCCTCACTGGTTCAGAAGTCTGACGACCCGTTCAAAAAAGCAAAAGAGCTGGTTGGGTTCACGAAGAAGATCGGTAAAGAGAAGAAATCCTAGTTCTCATACGTTTTATATATTCGAAGAATAATATTGATAAACACAGGTGTAGTGATCACATGTTCGGTCGACTAAAGAAAAGCCTCAAGGACTCCATAAAGAAGATAGTCAGGATAGCAGAAGAGCCCGGGGTCAGGAAGGAAGAGAAGGAAAAGAAGCCAATCGAGAAGAAGGTAGAGGAGAAGAGGAAACCCATAGAGAAGAAACCCAAGAAAAAGATAGAGAAAAAGCCAGAAAAACGAATCGAGGAGAAACCAGAGAAGAAAACCGAGAAGAAACCAGAAAAAGAAGAGAAGCCAAAAGAGAAAGAGACAGAAAGGATCGAGGAGGAGCCAAAAGAAGAGCCGGCCGAAGAGGTTAAGGAAGAGCCGGAACCGGTTGAGGAGCCGGAGAAAGAGGAGAAGGAGAAGAGGGGTTTCTTCGGGCTGGGAAGGAAGATCACGACAAGGCGACTGACCAACAGGGACATTGATGATTTCTTTGATGAGAACGAGACAGAGTTCATGACCAACAACGTGGCGGTTGAGGTTCTGGATTTCTTCCGCAAGAACCTGAAGGAACGATTGGTGGAGAAGCCTATAAAGAGGAGCCAGGCATCGAAGTTCGTGGCCCAGGTCTTTGAGGACACTTTGTTTGAGATAGTCAACCAGGGCGATATTAACCTGGAGAAGATGGCAAAGGAGAAGAAGCCGCTCCTGATGGTTTTCCTGGGATTCAATGGCTCAGGAAAGACCACATCCATAGCAAGGGTGGCGAAGTACATGATGAAGAAGGGCAAGAAGGTCGTCCTGGCAGCCGGCGATACCTTCAGGGCAGCCAGCATCGAGCAGCTTGAGGTCCATGGAAAGAAGCTCGGGATTCGTGTGATAAAGCACCAGTACGGGTCGGATTCAGCTGCCGTCGTATTCGATGCGATGAGATTCGCTGAGTCCAATGGGTATGATGTGGTACTGGCTGACACAGCAGGAAGGATGCACACAGACAAGAACCTGATGGACGAGCTCAGGAAAGTGATAAGGGTCAACAACCCGCATCTCAAGGTTCTGGTGGTTGACTCACTGACAGGGAACGATGCAGTCGAGCAGGCAGAGAGGTTCCATGAAGCGGTTGGTGTCGACTCCGTGATCATGACCAAGACAGACGTCAACCCGAAGGGCGGATCAATTCTCTCGGTGTGCTACGCCATAAAGAAGCCCATCCTTTTCATAGGAACCGGCCAGGGCTATGATGATATAATCAAGTTCGACCCAAAGAAATTCGTGAAGGACATGCTGTCCTAAAGGAAATCAAAAGGGAATTAAATCCTATCCTTCTCAGAAATTATCCTTTCCAGTGCGATCTTGAACCACGGCGTGTAGTTGTCCGGGTTCTCCTTAACATCCTTTTCGAGTTCTTCCAGGCTGACCCATTTCCACTCATCAGCCTCCTCTGGATTAGGCTCAGGTTCGCCATCGAACTTTCCAATCAGGACATGATCCAGTTCGTGTTCAGTCAGGCCGTTCTCAGAAGTCGCCTTGTAGATGAAAGTGAACAGTTCCCTCAGCTCGGTGTCGAAGCCCATCTCCTGCCTGAGCTTTCTTCTCGCTGTCTCCTCTATCGGTTCATCTGTCCTCGGGTGGCTGCAGCAGGTGTTGGTCCAGAGCCCACCGAAGTGGTACTTGGAAGCAGCCCGTTTCTGAAGCATCATTTCCTTCTTGTCATTGAAAACGAATATCGAAAACGCTCTGTGAAGCTTGCCGCCGTTCTGATGGGCCTTCAGTTTCTCCTCTGTCCCGATCTCGTTGTCATTCTC
>DAOUYM010000038.1 GCA_030666115.1 Candidatus Aenigmatarchaeota archaeon | reverse complement strand
GGGTGTGGTCCGTGAATGAGCAGTTTTATCATTTCTCCTTTGCTATGTGATTTGGGGTATGGTAATCCCAGGGGTCCTGTTGCTGGTTCGGTTGGTGTTGGTTTATGTTCTGGTGGGAGGGATGGTTCGGGGATCGGTTTTGGTTTGGATGGCTTCTTGCCCTGAACAATAGCCAGGGCCTCGTCTATTTCTGGCTTATGCCATTCAGATCCCTGCAAAGCCTTCATTATCATCTGGATCGGGTAACCCTTATCCAGATTCGCCTTCACATAGTCCAGGAGTTTCTTGTCAGCCATTCCTTATCACCATTCAACTTCTTACCACCATTCAATTATTTAATATTACGCGTTCATGTTACAAATTCATCTTATATGTGTTTCTGGCCGAGCTTTGCGTATCTCTTCAGGTTCTTGACGTGATCATCCTTCTCTATCTTCAGGTCCTTCATGTCCTTCCTGGCGAACTCGTCCAGCAGTATTGCAGCCTTTTCTCCACCCAGGAAGTGCGGCACTATGACGTAGTCAGCCCCGTCTTCATAGAATCCCAGGGCATCTGAAACGCTGTTTGTGGTGAGGAAGACCATTGTCTTCTGCCCGGAATCCTTCACCTTCTTTATTATGTACATGTTATCATCGTAGCTCGGGACAGTGGATATTATCAGCTTGGGCTTGAGGGTAAGTATCCTGTCCATCACCTCAGGGTCGGATATGTCACCGTACTCGCAGGCGATTCCCGAGTGCTTGACATCGTCTATTATGGTTGGGTTGAAATCCACGATGAGTATGCCGCTCTTGTGGCCGAAGTCCCTCAGTATGGTGTAGCCCATCCTGTGATAACCTATAATGACTATGTCATATGTCTTCTTGGTGGCAGAGGATAGCTTCTCCTTCAGGTTCTTCCTTTCGAATATGCTCAGGTACCCGGACATCTTGTTGTACAGAACCCCGTTGTAGGATATCATGTAGGATGATACTGCTATCGTCACCAGGCCTACCATTGTTACCATGGATACTATGCCGGATGAAAGGAATCCCATGGTCATGCCAAGGGCCACCAGCACGAGGGAGAACTCGCTTATCTGGGCAACCGTAAGCCCTGCAAGGAAACCGGTTCTCTTCTTGTAGCCGAAAACCCCCATTATTACCATGACTATCAGCGGGTTCCCTACCAGTATGAAGACTGAAAAGAGTATGGCCGGGAATATGAGTGCCCCTATCTCAGAAAAGATCATCTGTGCCCCCAGCGTGACGAAGAATAGTATAAGGAAGAAGTCCCTGAGAGGCTTCACCCTGCCGGTTATCTCGAAGTGGTATGGGAGGGAAGCCATGCTTATACCAGCCAGGAGAGCACCTATCTCTATGGAGAAACCCAGGTACATGGAGAGCATTGACATCACGAACATCCAGGATACTCCGGAAAGGAAGAGTATCTCAGTATTCTTGGAGATTGTCCCTATAATCGGCGGCAGCAGATACTTCCCGAAGATAAAGGTCACGCAGAACAGGAATACGATCTTCATCACGTTGACCATGAAAAGGGATTCCAGCGGCATCCCGAGCATGTTTCCGCTCAGGAGCACGAGTATGGCTATGGCCACGAAATCCTGGACGAGGAGGAATCCCACGGATATCTTGCCGTAAAGGGAATCCAGGTCATTCTTGTCAGCAAGGAGCTTTACTATGATTATGGTACTGCTGAAGGTGAGTGCTATGCTTATCAGGGCGGATTCCACTGCACTGAATCCCAGAACCGTGGCTATCCCGTATCCCAATATGAAGGTTATGATTATCTGGCCCAGGCCCGTGATGAGGGATATCTTGCCGACCTCTCTCAGGACCTTGTAGTTCATGTTGAGTCCTACCAGGAAAAGAAGGAAGGCCACACCGAGATTGGAGAACACGTATACCGTGTCCACGGAGCTGACCAGATTGAGGAAGACAGGCCCCACTATTATGCCCGCGATTATATAGGCAAGTATTACGGGCTGCCTGAGTTTCTTAGCCACTATTCCCAGAAGCGTAGCTATTATTACGATGGCACCGAGCTCGAAAATGAAGGCCTGTACTAATGTTTCTATTGCCATATAATGATAATATTGGTCAAGCTCCAATATATTAATTAAATTTGCCAGAAACAGTGTGCTAAAAGTGTGATAAAATAAAATAGAAGGGGATTAAATGATGTCCTTCTCGGACACAATGACGAAGTCCCCCACTGACTTAACTGCTGAGAACGGAACCAGTATCCTGTTCTTCTCGTCCTGCTGCAGGTTCATGTTAGATGTGTGGCTCGTTGCCTCTACCAGGGCGAGGTTTATCAGCTCACCAGATTCTGTGACGTAATCTATGTCACCTATCACACCGAACTTCTTGCCAGTCTCCTCAGAAATCAGGATCTTTCCGATCAGTTCTTTGCTTCTTAATCTTTCATCAGCCATCTCAAACACCTCCATTTTATGAATAAATCATAACACGTAACGTGTAGAATAATTGGCATTAAGGTATTTAAAGCTATTGATGTATCGGGTATGGGTTTGGTTTAAGCTTCCACCATAAGGGTTTTGAACTTGCCTGCGAGCACGTACTTGTACGTCTTCCCTACGCGTTTCCTGTCCACGAAGCCATCCTTCATGAGCCTTCTCAGGAGGTTGTTGACAGACCTTATGGCGTTGTCCCTGTTCTTGTACACCTCATCGTCAAGCTTTCGGACTATCTCTGACGGGGTGAAATCGCCTCCCTGTGACAGTACGTCAAGAATGAGCTTCTGCCTCTCCGGCAGGGAGTCTATTGTATCCATCGAGACCCTGGAAACAGGCGTATCATTCTCCTTGAGGAAATCTGTGTCTATGGTGGATATGTTGCTCTTAATGGCCTTGTTGGTTAGTTCGCCGCACATCCTTATCACTTCCCTCGGGAAGCCGCCGGTTGTCTGGTATATGTACTCTATGGTTCCTGAGGTGAATGGCTTTATGTCGTCTCCGCCAACACTCTCTATCCTCTTCTTAACAAGTTCCCTTGTTTCCGGCTTGGTCAGGTTCCCGAGCTCTGTCTTCTTGTTTATCCTTCTGTTGAAGGTTTCCAGGTTGCTCTTCAGCATGTTCTCGAAGACCGGCAGGCCAGCCAGTATTATGGAGAGGTTGTCTATATTGTCAACAAGGGATCTCAGCCACTCCAGCGACTCTATAGAGGCCTCATGGCATTCGTCAACAAAGAGCAGGAACTTGTCATTGCCCAGTCTCTCGTTAACCTTCTCGCTCAGGTTGTATATGTTGACGCCGTTGTTTCTGGAGAACAGCGACTTGAAGAAACCAGGTTTTATGAATCTCCCAAAGATCATCATCCAGTCGTCCGGGTCCTTTGGTGGTTTTGGCAGATAGAATGTGTACTTGAATCCCGGGAAACTATCCTTAACGTGTTTCAGGAGTGTGGTCTTGCCTGAACCAGTCGGTCCCACGAGGAGGGAGAACTTATCACCACTGGTCAGACCTTCAACTATCCCCTTTATCTCTCCATTATATCCAACGAAGAGTTCGGGTAGTATCCTGAATGTGAAAGGGTTTGAATCCCATCCGAACAACTTCACAATATTTTCATCGCTCATTCACACACCATATATGAAGATGTGAACTAAATTCACAACTGATTAATTGACATTATGATTTAAATTCTTTTCGTGGCTTTTCGTGGCTTTTCCTGTCCGCACGAGGGTTTATATACCAGGAATTCAATATGGTGATATCGATTAGACGGTGGGGATGTGGATGAGATTGTTTGTTGCGATAGATATTGATGATAATGCAAGATACAGGATATCAGACGTCATAAGCAAGCTGAAGGATAGTGATTATGATGTTAAATGGGTCAGGCCAGAGAACCTTCACATAACACTGAAGTTCCTTGGTGAAGTTCATGAAGACGAGATTGAGGGTGTTGTGAAGGGGATATCTGATGCTGTGAAGGATATCGGCAGGTTCACACTGGAAATAGGTGAAGTTGGTTACTTTGGTAACCCCAGGTTCGTGAAGGTGATATGGATTAGTGTGAAGGAAGGCAGGAATGAAATGATTAATCTGGCGAAAACCATCAACAAGCAGCTCAGTCATATCAGGCGTGAAGATCATGAACCATCTCCCCACATAACAATAGGAAGGGTTAAATCGAACAGGAACATGAATGAACTTATGAGTGGGATCAACGGAATGAAAGATATGAAGTTGTGTGAAGTTGGTGTCAACAGCGTTAAACTGAAGGCCAGCGTCCTGCAGAGGGATGGACCTGTATATAGCGATTTTAAGACCTTCACACTGAAATAGATAATGGCTCAGGAGAGTATGTGAACATCCGTGTGAAGTTGCATTACCGGAACGTATGGAACGTTTGTGTGATTGGAATGAATGAGGATCAGTTGTTCAGGACATCACTGATAGGTTCAATACTGGGAATACTGGTTCTCTACTTCATAGCAATGAACATCCCTGCCACTGACGTGAATGTCGGTGATGTTGGTGGTATTGGTGGTAACTGGATCACAGGCAGCTTCGCGGCAAGCGTTGTGAAGATGAAGGGAGAAGTGAAGGACTTCCATGAGCACAGGAACGGGCATTACTTCTTCAACCTGGAGCATGATACAGGGAAGGAAACAGGGGAGGGAATGGAGGAAATAAGGGTTGTGATCTGGCAGCAGGACGTCGAGGAGCTAAGGCTGTCCGGCGTGAAGGTGGATGAAATAAGAGACGGTGCAGTAGTAGAGATCACAGGCGCGATTGAGATGTACAAGGGCAAGCCAGAACTCATCCCCCTGAGATCACAGGTCAGGATCATAGAACCTCCTCACAGGAGGAATTGAAGGGATTTAAAATTTATATCATTTATTGTAAAGGGGGTATGGTGGCATGTCGAGAAAGGAAAAACTTTCAATAGAACTCTTAGAAAAAAACGGTGTGATAATTAAAAATAAGGAATCATTACCAGACATATTAAGAAACGGTATCAGAATCACATTCATAACATATGCAGGGATACAGAAAAGAGGTAGGGTCAATTACAAGAAGTCGACATATATCATAGAAGATATCACCAAGGAGAAGGATACTTTAGGGAGGGTAATAGGATTCATTGACCTGCCTAGTAGTGATGTATATTCATACAGAGGACATATTTACACACCAGCAGAATACTACATGGAACAGGAATTAATAAGAAATTAAGAAATCATAGATAACCAGAGACTGACTTCACAGCGTCAACAACAAGCTTCACTGCATCCTCTATATCATTCATGTCAGCCACTTCTATTGGTGTGTGGACGTATCTGGTTGGCACCAGGACCGAACCTGACGGGATACCCTCCCTTATCATGGGCACGATTGAAGCGTCGGTTGCCCCGCCATCCATGACCTCATACTGGAGCTTGATCTTGTTCTTCCTGGCTGTGTCTGTTATCCACTTCTTGATCCTCGGGTTCACCACAGTAACAGCGTCCTTTATTGCAAGAGTAGGTCCTGAACCGAGCTTTATCCCGGATTCTCCTGGCTTAAGGTCAGGTGTGTCGCCTGATATGGTGGTATCCAGCGCGAGGACCACGTCCGGGTTTATGCTGTAAACAGATCCCCTTATACCAATCAGTCCTAGTTCCTCCTGAATGGTTCCAACTGCGTACACGGTGCCCTTGAAGCCCTTAAGCCTTTTCATTGCCTCTATCATCACAAGGCACCCTATCCTGTTATCGAACCCGTGACCAGTTACCCTGGAACCCATCATCTTGTCAAATTTTCCGTCCCTTGTTATGAAGTCACCTACCCTTATTCCGATCTTACTTATATCATTCTTCCCGTCGGCACCAACATCCAGATACAGGTCCTTTGCCTTGAACGGAGTCTTCTGCTCATCCCTTTCCTGCATGTGTGGCGGTTTTGATCCTATAACACCTGTAATAGCTCCCTTTGAGCCATGTATTTTGAACTTCATTGCCGGGAGTATCCTCTCGTCCCAGCCACCGATCATATCGAACTTGAGGAAACCCTTATCATCTATATACTTGACCATCAATCCCAATTCATCCATGTGTGCTGCCAGAACTATCTTAGGGTCACCCTTTCCTTTTCTTGCTATCAGGTTTCCTATCTTATCTATCCTTATCTCATCAACGTGTGGCTTGAGTTCCTTCTTTATCAGGTCCCTCACGTTCTCTTCAAATCCTGATATCGAGGGTGAATCAACAAGCTTCTTGAGCAGAGCTTCCATTCCTGTCATAAAATCACCAGTCATCAACTGCTTTATTATTTATTCAAGGGTCTTAATAAATTAGTATGACGCATGTGAAGCGTATGACACAGCAAAAGGGAGAGAAGGAACAAAAAGGACAGAAGAGACAGAAGGACAGGATGCCAGCATTCGACATAATCGGGGAAGTGGTGGTTGTTGAGGTGCCTGATGGTGGGAACGAGAAAGAAATAGCCAAACTCATCATGAAGAAGCATCCCCGGATCAGGACGGTTCTGGGAAAGGCAGGGAAAAGGGAAGGCGAGTACAGGACCAGGAAACTGAAGAAGATATATGGCAGAGAGACGGTTACAGAGCACAGGGAACACGGGTGCAGGTTCAGGCTGGATGTTGAGAAGGTTTATTATTCTCCCAGGGAAGCGACAGAGAGGCAGAGGATATCTGAGATGGTGAAGAAAGGGGAGAGTGTAATGGTATTCTTTTCAGGGATCGGGTGCTTTCCTGTCGTGATCGCGAAGAAGAAACCCGAGGTAGGGATCATCTATGGGATAGAGGCGAATCCTGATGGTCATGAAAGCGCACTGGAGAACGTGAGGATAAACAAGCTGGGCCACCTTATAATCCCGATCCATGGAAATGTTAAGGAGAAAGCCAGGAAGTACTTCGGGAAATGCGACAGGGTGGTGATGCCGCTTCCGAAGGAGGGATACAGGTACCTGCCTGAAGCTATCAGATGCGTTAGAAAGAAAACCGGAGGTATGGTCCACTTCTACTTCTATGAGCATGAGAACGACCTGTTCAAGGAATCAGTTAAGCTGGTTAAGGACGCTGCCAGGCGAACGAATAAAAGAGTGAGGATATTAAATAAAAGAAAGGTCCTTCCTTACGGTCCAGGGGTCTGGAAGATCTGCATAGATTTCAGGGTGTGTGGTTCGGAATGACTGGAAACAAAGAACAAAACATAGAACATAAAACGAGAGTTATAGTCATAAGGCACACGAACACGGGTTTCCATGGTGTTTACTTTCTGGGAATGGCAGACGCACCCATAACCAGGGACGGTATCGAGCATGCCAGGGATATTGGTGAGAAGCTCAAAGGCCTGAAGATAGACAAGATGTATTCGTCCTGCCTCAAGAGGTCGATGATGACGGCCGAAGAGATCGCAAGACCACACGGACTCGAGGTTGAACACAGGAAAGAGTTCAATGAGGTGGACTTCGGTGTGATGGACGGGCTGACTGGTGAGCAGGTTGATGGAAGATACCCAGGGCTCATGGATGAGAGGAACAAAGATAAGATTCATTTCAAGCCGCCTGAAGGGGAGAGTCAGATAGAAGCAAGGGATAGAGTAATACCGGCTTTCAAAAGACTGTTCGAGTTACATTCTGGTAAGACCGTTATAGTGGTTATGCACGGTGTGTTAATGAAGCTCATATTCAGGGAGGTCACAGGAAAAACCATAAAGGGAGCCGGTGAATACATAGGATTCGGATGCAGGATGCATTACGGGAAAGACGGGGACGGGGATATTGAATTCATTAAAATGGAAAACGACGTCCCTTCAGAAGGCGACAAGGACTGGAAACCTGGTAAGAAATAGTGATTATTTGGTATTGGATGAGATTATTATGAAGGTTGCTGTATTGTTCTCAGGTGCGAAGGATTCAACTTTCGCCATATACAAGACGATCAGGTCAGGGAATAAGGTTGTAAGCCTGGTTACCCTACTCCCAGAGAACCCGGAATCCTACATGTTCCACCACCCCAATGCCGAGTGGACCAGCATGCAGGCAGAAGCAATGGGAATCCCGATCATGACCAGGAGGACGGCTGGCGAGAAGGAAAAGGAACTGGAGGACCTTGAGT
>DAOUYM010000050.1 GCA_030666115.1 Candidatus Aenigmatarchaeota archaeon | reverse complement strand
CCTTCCCTTCGGGTGCGCCTTTATTATCTGCTCAGGTGTCATTGCCTTTCTGAACTCGAGCGGGATAAATGTTATGCCATCGGGCTTCACTGTTGTGAAACGTATTGGCGGCTTTATCCTGTTGAAATCATAAACTCCTATTGCAATCTCCTTCCTGTTCTTTCCAAAGGTCATGGATACTTTCTCCTGTAACTGGATCATCTGGGAGAGTACGTTGTCGTCTATCCTTAGGTTCCTGACAACAGCACAGACAGTGTAAGGCCTTACTGTGCTGACCTTTCTGTCAACCTTCACCACCAGTCCTGGTTTCTTGGTCTTGTACATCGGAACACCACCAGACACATACCTCCCCCTTATCTCCCTTGCCAGTCCCTCTGTACTCCAGAGATCTGGTCTGTTGGTATCCTTGACGTCTATCTTCAGGCTGTCCCCTTTAGACTCATCTATCTCTCCCTTGGCAAAAAGTATGCCCTCGTCCCTCATCTTTCCGATCGGTATATTCCTGCCTATTAGTTTGCAGAGATCCTGATGCGAAACATCTATTGTCGGCATTTCATCCTCCTTCGTATCATATCTGTATCATGTCAGTGTTCGTGTCTGTATCATATCACATTTTCTATATCAACATCTTCTGGTTCCTCAGCCAGTCAAGGTTTTTTGAGAAGAGTTCCCTTATGTCATCTATACCCAGCTTGAACATGGCTAACCTATCGATCCCAAGACCCCATGCAAGCACAGGCTCTTTTACACCGAGTGGTTCTGTCAGTTCCGGGCGGAAGGTGCCTGCACCAGCGAGTTCGATCCATCCCATCTCTGGATGCTTGACAGACATCTGGATGGATGGTTCGGTGAACGGATAATAGTCAGGGAAGAATCTCACGTTCCTAGTTCCTGTGAATTCAATCGCGAACATCTTGAGCAGGCCTAGCAGATGCTTGAAGTTCAGGGTTTCACCAATAACTATTCCCTCACACTGGTTGAATTCCACTCCATGGGTCACATCTATCACATCCGGCCTGAAACATCTTGATATAGCGAAGTACTTGCCGGGTACTTCAGGCAGGTTTGATAGGGTTCTGGCAGAGCAGGCAGTTGTGTGGGCCCTGGGCATTAACTGGGCTGCTTTCCTTACGTCCCACTTATAGCCCCACCCAGTGGATCCTGTCTTCCAGCCGCTCTCGTGGGACGACTTGACTCTATCCACCACTCTCCTTTCCGGAAGCCTTCCGTGCTTGGGGTACTTGAGTGTATAGGTCTGGGTCCAGTCCCTTGAGGGGTGGTTCTGGGCCTGATAAAGTGCATCAAAGTTCCAGAACTCAGTCTCTATGAGTGGGCCACCCATCTCCGTGAACCCAAGCTCAACCAGCCTCTGCCTGACCTCTGACAGGAAATGCCTGTAGGGCTGCTTCTTGCCTGGATATATCCTCTTCCCGGTTGCCTCCACATTGTATGGTTTTATCTTGACCTCCCTCCACATACCAGTCTTTATGAGCTCTGGTGCGAGGTTGTGGACTTCCTTCCCTACCAGCCTCTTGGCCCGCTTGACAACATCCTCCTTCTCAATGTAGATCAGTTTTCTCTTAAGAAGCGTATCTATCATTCCGTTGTCGACGCCCTTGCCCTGGGATATCTTCCTGAGGGCACCTTGTTCGGGCACGGTGTTCGGTTTCTTAACAATAACCAGTTTACCAGAATCCATCTTGACCCAGTTCTTTTTCTTGGCCCACTGCAGGGCTATTCCGAAGTTGTCGACCCGCGATCTTACCTCGTCTATCCTCATGGGTTTCTTGAATGATTCCACAAGGTTGGATTCAGGAAGTCCCTTATCCAGGTACTTCCTTCCCTCTTCGGTGAGTCTGTAGACCGGACTGCTCATGTTATTATATTGGGATTTGTTTTTATTATAAATCACCTGACGTGGTTCAAATCATCTGACGGGGTTCCATTCCTTTACCCTGGAATTCCTGAAAACTAGATAATGAAAGAAGTTCGATATGTAGAGTGTGATGAACTTCTTGGTACCTATCTCTCTGAACCTCCGTATGGTCTCGTGTATGGTGAGCTTCTTGAGGTAAGCGAACTTGCCGTGCTTGGAAGCCCTGAACACAAAATCCAGGTCCTCTATCGCATCAAGTGTCTCATCAAAACCATTAACCTTTTTGAAAACTTCCTTCTTCACTATGATGCCGTTATCTCCTGTGCCGCAGGGTTTTATGTTGTAGGAGAACCTCCTGAGATTGTGCCAGAGAATATAGAAGCCTTTCTCGAAGACTGTGGGTGAGATATCCTGATGCGGCATAACCCTGCAGTTCGCGCCAGACAGGCCGTTGGTGATGAACTGGTTGTACAGTTCATCGAAGAAGTTTCCCGGAACCCTTACATCAGCATCAAGGAAGACCAGTATGTCGCCGTCCGCATGGATTGCACCAAAATTCCTTGCCCTGGCCACCCCTCTCTTTTCCAGGAAGAGTATCTTATCGGCATAAGAGTTCGCTATTTTAATGGTTCTGTCCTTGCTCCCCCCATCAACCACTATTATCTCTACCTTCCGGTCAGAGTTCTTCCTTGCCCTATCTATCGAAGATAACGTATTCTCTATGGTCTTCTCCTCATACAGGGTCGGAACTATGACAGAGAAGTGCTTCGTTCCTGAAGCTTCGGTCGCTACCATAGTATAATTAACGAGTCCTAATGAATTTATACTTTTGGTGTGAAGATTATGGTATGATCAGGGGGTTTTAGCGTGACTGCCAAGGAAAAGGTATTTTATCCAGTGCGTGTGATATTCGACAGGAGGTTCAATCCCACTTACAAGAACAAGCTTGCTGAATACGTTGCCTCACTGTGCGAAGATGGATCAAGTATACTGGACGTGGGCTGTGACGACGGTACTGTGGCTGATATGATGATGAAGATAAATCCTACAGTTAAGATAATTGGAATAGACATACAGGCAAACCGACCATCCAAGATTCCCAGGAAGATATATGATGGTAAGAGGATTCCCTATCCTGACAATAGCTTTGATACAGTCATGGTGCTTGATGTTCTCCACCACACCAAGGACATACTTCCTGTCCTAAAGGAGATAAATCGGGTGGCAAGGAAGAACATCATAATCAAGGATCACATGACCTACGGCAGGTTCTCAAGAGGACTGATATCCTTTGCTGACTACATATCCAATGCGCCCTATGGGATAAAGTGTGCATTCAACTTCCCATCATTCGAGAGATGGAAATCCTACTTCGATCAACTCGGGCTGAGGATAGTAGAAAGGCCAAGGAACCTGAGATTCGGCCCTGGAATAAATGAGAGATACCATCCAATATTCAAGCTGGAGAAGGTATCCATCGAGTTCGCCAAGTAACTACTATGGATTGGCTACCACAGGTTAAGATCCATCTCAGGTATCTTTCTCTTCTTTCCCTTTATCCCCTTTACGAATCCTCTGAAGTAGAAGTATGTTACCAGGGGTGTGTAGTAGAGCACGTACTTCAGGAGCAGGATTGGATTTATGAAACCTCTTTCTGAGTAGATCAGTACTGTTACATGGAAGTATGTTGCAAGGGTTATAAGAGCAGCCTCTATTATCAGTCCTAGTACAGGTATGAAGGAAAGCGAGATGATGGCATAGTATAGATAGTACAGGACAAGGAACGTGGTCAGGAACCCGAGTATTATGTAAGGAAGGAAGTATAAAAGGAACTGGGGACATTTCCTGTAGTATTTCCTGTGCCGGAAGAATGAGTATGCAGAACCGGCACCCCATCTGACCTTCTGTCTCTTAAGCTCCCTGACAGTCTCTGGTTCGGTTGTTCTGGCAACAGCCTCTGGTTCCCATTGTATTATATGACCATTCTTGGCCAGATTGCCTCCCATGTCATTGTCCTCTGTCAGGGATTCGCCCCACCCACCAACCTTCTTCAATGCGCTCTTCTTCATGGCGAAACAGCAACCTCTGAATGCTATGAGGGATCCAAAATGGGCATGTGTCCTGAGATGGGAATGTGTAAAGATGTTCTCAACAGCAACCAGTTTTGCGATTCCCTTCTGGTTCTTTCCCGTAAAAGTCGGCATAGCGACAGATATCTTGGGATTGTAGAACCATGGCACCAGCTTCTTCAGGACATCCTTCTCTACAACAGTGTCCGAATCCATAAAAAGTAGTATGTCGTTCTTTGCCTTCTTCCCGGCGATGTCCAAGGAGACTGATTTACCCATTCTCTTCTTGTTCTGTATCAGCTTGACTTTATGCTTCCTGCATATACTCGGGGTTTTATCATCAGAATCATTGACCACTATAATCTCCTTGTTGGGGTAATCCATCCGCTTTACAGATATTATGGCCTGCTCTATGGTCTTGTCCGATTTGTATGCAGGGATTATTATGGAGACTGGCGGCATTCTCTTGGTATCTAGCTTGGGTCTGGTTGCCTTTATCTTGCGCACACCATCGTAGCCGAATGCCCAGAACACGAAGGTTAAGAAAATTATGATTATAACTATCCACATAAAGATTATATTGGGCACCGAATATTAAAAATATGTTCTTATTTTTTTAATTCCTCTCTTGAGCCCGTAAGCTCTTCCATGTTTCTGTGTTATGAATTCCGTCCTTCCCTTCAGTATGGCATCAAAGACTTCTTCCTTCATCCTACTGCCCTTTCCCCTACCCCCTCTCCCGCCTTCGATCAGCATATAAGTCTTTCCGAACTCGTCTGCAAAGTGGGCGTCTGATCCCACAACCACAGGAATCGCGTTCTCCCTGAGGAAAGCCATTGCCTTATCATTGAACCGCGTGACCAGAGTCCTTTCATTAAATCCCTCTGCAGCATCCACATACTCCCTTACCTTATTGATTTCCTGCCCGATGCCCCTTCTCATAAGATCAAATGGGTGCGGAACGATAAGGAAGCCGCCCTTACTCTTGATCTCCTGGCAGGTCTTGAGCAGGTCCATTCCCTCCTGAATGTCCTCTCTTATCCCATAGGCCAGGATCTCTCCCTGCCTGGTCTTGACCTCCTGCCCCACTATAACGATAAGCTCCTTCCCCTCTTCTCGGAATATCCTTTCGGCAGCCTTCTCAGCATCCACTGCTCCCCTGGTTGTTCCATGATCCGTAACCGCTATCACGTCGAATTTCTGGTCCACGGCCTTCCTAACCAGCTCCTCTGGGTCGTTCTTGCCGTCTTTTGAATGGTGGGTATGGATATGGAGATCAATCTTCAACCGCTTATCCTGACCCAAGTTTTCCTGGTCCATAACCTTATTGTCGAAAAAAGAAATATATAGGCTTCGGTAAAGCGTGTGGTAATGAAAACATTTTAAGTCATCTCTCCTTACTATATATCAGTTGACATCAGTTGATTGGTGTTGTCGTTGGTGCTGTATATGGCTGACATTCTGGATATCGCTAAGAGAAGAGGGTTCTTCTGGCAGAGCTCCCTGATACATGGAGGAATAGCTGGGTTCTATGATTATGCACATCTGGGGACTGCAATGAAAAGAAAGTGGGAAAACCTCTGGAGGGAATTCTTCATAGG